>NZ_JBVVQB010000008.1:0-28251 GCF_055811775.1 Mesorhizobium sp. WSM4844
CCGCCACCGTCGCCACGCCGCGCGCACCCAACTCTTTTGGCGAAATGGCAAGCTCCAGGGCGAGCGTCAGGGTGCGGTTGAACGACAGGCCGATTTCGAGATGGATGCGGGCATCGAACACCCGGAACTCGAGCCAGATCCGCACCCGGATCGACACCGTGACGGCAAAGTCGATGGCGCCGTAGAATAGCGTTTCGTTGGGATATCGAAGCGAGATATAGGCGATGAACTTGGCAGCGAGATACATGTCGACGCGCGCCACCGCCGATGCGCCGAAGGAACGGCCGCCGACCTGGCCGCCCAATTGCGCATAGCCCGTGCCACGGAAGGCGATCCCGTAGAGCAGCGCCGAGTCCTCGATGCGGAACACAAGACCGCCTTCGAGGCTTATTCCGACCTCGGCGGGTCCCATCTTCTTCGCAAATTCGAACCTGAGCTCGTAGGGCCAGCCCATCTCGAAGTGGAAAAGCCCGGGCTGGATGAAGAGCGTTGCCGACCAACTAACCCCGCTCATTGCCTCGCGCAGGATCGGATGCAGAACCGGCGTCTTGCCGATATAGCCCTTGCCATCGGCAATCAGCCTTCCGAGGAATTGCTGGCGCGGCGCCGAGATGTAGAGATAGCCGCGAAGCGGCGGATTGGTGCGGATGAAATCGCGCGCGACGACGACCTTGGCTGACGTGCCTTCGCCTTCCATTTCGCCATGCACGAAGGCGTGATAGTTGGTGGCGATCCAACCGCGCGCCGTCATCAGGAACGTGAGATCGGAGCGCAACGCGGCCGCGACATCGAACATGATCGGGTTGGATAGGTTCCTCTCCGCATCGGAAAGGGTGCCGGAGTTCGAAGCGGTTGCGACTGTGAAGAGCGCACGCATCGCAAGAGTGAAGCGGTCGCCTTCAAGCTCTGGCGCCCATGCGGAGAATGTCGCCAGCTCGCCCTGGCGCTTTGAAACATCGTCAAGCACGGCCACCAGTTGATCGGGACTGCGCACATAGTCGGCGGCGACGAGGCCGGCAAAGGTGTAGCTTTTCCCGAAACCGAAGCCGATCTCTCTGAGGTAGAGCATGCCGATCGGCGTTGGAATTTCGACCGAGAGCTCCTCCTGTTGCGCAAAGGCGAAAAAGGCGTGCTGCCGCCCCTGCTCGCGCCGATCGAGTTCGAGGAATCCCATCGCCGCGGCGAGCGGTGCCCAGCCCTTGATGCGCAGTCGGCCGCGCGCCATGAAACCCTGTGCGGTGATCGCTTCGGGATAGGCGACCTGGCGATCGAGCGAAGGAAGCGCCCCGTCAACGGTGATGGCAGTCGCCTCGAGCGTCGCCGCGCCAAGCTTGATCTCGACGCCGAGGCCGTCGAAGGCGATTTGCGGCAGCGCGCTCCCGTCTTTGGGCGGAGCGATCCATAGCTTGTGGAAGTCAATCTTCGGGCTCACCGTATCGCCCGCCTTGACGAACTCCACCTGGCCCGAAATCGACAGAGCCGGCATGCGGCCGAAGCGCTCGACCGAGGGGTGGAAGCCGAAACCGCGCAGCTCGAATTTGAAGATATTGAAGAAATTCACGGCGCGCTTCATGCGCACGCCGATATGGAATTCGAGATAGTTCTTGAGGAGCGCCGCGTTGGTTGTCAGGGGCGCCTTGTCGAATACGATTTCGAGGTCGTCGAGATTCTGGAGGAGGCCCCCGTCAAACTCGCTGCCGCCCGGTGTGAAGCGGGCGGAACCGGTAAGGGCGAACCAGAAATGGATGCCATCGGCGCCGAAATCGCGCGCCAAAAGCTCGATCTTCTGTAGCGTGAAGGTGAAACGCGTCGTCTCGCAGACGATGGGATCGTTGCCTTTATCCAGAATGGCTTCGGCCGATTGTACCGTGAGGCGCCCGTCCTTGAGCCCCATGGCAATGGCGATCTTGACATTGGCTTCGCCGATGAGGGCCGGCGGCAATTGCCCAGACCCCTTGATGGCGAAGGAGGTGAGCCGCCCGGCTTTGATCGAGACGCCGCCTTCGTCGAAGCGGAACGGCACCTCGACACCCGCTAGAGTTACGGGCACGTTGCGATCGGCTCTGGCTTCGAGATCGATGCCATGACGGCCGATGGCGAAGTCCTCGATCTGGAAAACCAGGCCGCGACCTTCGCTGGCGATGCGCCGGTACCAGAGTTCGAGATCTATGCCCTCGGCGAGCGAGAGGCGCACGTCACCCCCGGAGAAATCGAGAACAAAGAGCCTGTACTTGTTGTCAGGGAGCGCTGTCGCTTTGGCATAGGTGAAACGTGCGTCGAGGCCGAGCAGGGTCCTTGGTTTGTCAAGCTCCGCTTGGGGGACGGTGATGTCGACCTTGTTGTCCGCCTTCAATGAGGTGTGAAGCGTCTTCAGATCGAGAGTGAGAATAAGGGTCGTCGCGGACTCAAACCCGCTGACGCTAACGATGATCGGAATCGGCAACGTTACCGAATTGGTGCTGACGACCGGCGCAAAGGGCTGGTCGGCGATCCTTATGTACTGGCTCAGGCTGTCCAGAATCCCTCCACCTGAAGTTTGCTCGGCATCGTCCGGCTTCGGTGCCGAGAGGAAGGGAAGGACGCGCTCTTTCACATCGTTCGCGAGCGTCACGCCAATCTTGAGATGGTCGCCCGCTCCGCCGATCTTGAAGTCGGTGAAGCGCGGCGGCCCCTTGAGCAAGGTGAGCTTGTATTTGTTGAGGGCTGAATTCGCCGTTCCGACGCCAATCTCATCCAGGAAATCAACGACGGGGGGATCTTCGAGTAGCTTCCGGAAGAATGTAGCCTTGCCGTCCTGTATTGCAACGAGTGCGATGGCAGCCGGCTGAGTCAGATCAGCGGTGAGGGTGATTAGCGGATCCGAGGGAGGGCCGTCTTTCTTGCTATCGCGCACCGCCTCGACTGGCGCGCCCGGTCGGTCGAACCAGAGATCGGTCGAAAGGGTAGCCGCCTGCGCCGACGGCTGCACGATCAAAGCGATCAGGGGCGTCTGACTAACATCGACGACGAGCGCGGGCTTCCATTGGCGGGGTATCTTCAGGGTGATGCCAAGCGCGGTGACAGTCTCTATGCCCGCCTCGGTGCCATCGTCCTGTCCCAGGGGTGAGATCCAGATCTGGCGGAGCGCGAATGTTTCGGCATCGAGGCGGACTTCGATTGCGATATGCGAGATGAGGGTGCTGCCCGCCTTCTTGAGCAGATCGAAGATGCGGGCGATGATCTCGGCGACCGCTTCTGCAAGTGCGGCAAGCGCACTTGCGACCTGTCCCGCTGCCTCCGCTGCCCATCTGGCGATCGCCGCGGCAAATTCGGCGAGGCGCTTCAGGAGCGGCGACGGGTCCGGCATGTCAGGGAGATCCGGGGAGGGCACGTCGAGCGCCTTGATGAGCGCCACGAGCCGCAATACGCCGGAGATCGCCTCGTGCAAGCCGGCCGCGATAAGCTCCATCGGATAGGGTTCGATAATTGCGAGCTCACTCAGGCGGCCCGACGCCTTACCCGTCATTGCATCGAATGTCGTGACATAGCTGAGCTTGATGGCGAGGAAGATTTTGGGATCGGAGCGCGCCTCGATCTCCAACCGCGAAATTTTCAGTGTGGACGCAAGACCCAGCGACCCAGCGCGGGTTGCTAGGTTGTAGGTTCCCGTAATTCCAGCAGTCAGTTCCGCGAAACCCCGCAGGATAACCGGCACGCGCTCATTGTTGACGTCGATCGTGCGCGTTAACGGCGAGGCCGCAGTGTCCGAGGCAATTTTGCCGGTGACTGTCAGGCTCGCGGCAGTTAGCGTGAAGCTGAACCCGGTGATCTTGGCCAGGCGGGTTGTTCCCTCCCAAAGAATGTCGCCGTCTTTTGCCGCCGGTGTTGAGATCGTGAGCGATCCGCCCGCTACCGTGCATGAGACATCTGGGGGGCCTCCGTTCCAGTCGATGGTGATGGGCGGTGCCTGCAGTTTCGGAATGGCGAAGCTGAACAGCCGGTCGATCCCGGGGAATGTCAGACCGTTGAAGGATAGGGTCGGAAACGGTGCGGCCGGAAATCCAAGTTCAAGCTTCGGCATAGCCGGCCACGCCGCCGCCGGAATGGTGAACTCAGGAATGGCGTCGATAACATCGTTGCGCGTGATACGGATGGAAAGAGCCACGCCGATGTCATGTTGATCGCCATTGATGCTGATGTTGAGCATGGCCGCCGCCGTCGCGGCGAAAACGAGATCGCCGGCGGGGGCACCCTCTTCGAAAAGCGCCTCGGGATAGATGTTTGCGGTGGCGATGAGAGCCGCGTTGCCGACGGTATGAACGCCGAAGAACGAGGCTCCCCCGTGGGCTTCAACGGCAAGCCCAATATTTTGCAGCATCCCGCGCAACGCGGTGCGGCGCTCGCGGAACTCCTGCAGCAGGATGACCTGGGCTTCTCGCGCGACGGAATCGGCGGCGTTCTTAACTGCCGCTTCCAGGTCCGCGAGCTCTTTCGCGAGGTCTTGTTTCGACTTTAGGTGATAGTCAGGCCCCGCTCCGGCAAAGAGTTGCCGCGGAATCCTGAGAGACTCTCTCAGGGTCAGTGCGGCAGAGGCTGGGGGGTTGTCGACAGTGGCGATGAGTTTGGTGGCAACGAAGTATTCGGCGTCGAGCACTCCCTCGAAGCTGAGCGAATGACTCGCAAGCTGAACTACATAGAGCACAGTACGGTCGCCTCTATAGGTTCCGTTTCATTGCACCTTCATGAAATACTCAACAAAAATACCCCTCCCACCATCAAGTTTGATGGTGGATTACGCAAGGCCAAAAATCTACCTTAGGAGCAAGCGTCGTTGCTGTCACGAACAAAATCAACGGTGCTCCAAAAAAGGATCAAACGTTGATAGTCCACGTCACGCTTCAGTGCCCCGCCTGTCGAGCCGGGTCACCGGGATATCTTTACTCTCATCGAAAAACCGGAATTCGCGACCTCAACTTCGATGCTGCTCATCTCACCTGCGAATGCCGACGAGCTTTCAAGCAAACGGATCTGGCGAGATATCAATGCAGCCATGGAGGCGAACTCATCGTGAGGCGAAAGCGCTGCCGTCAATTTTTGTGCCGCCGCGCTCTTGAACAACGCTCTGATTTCATCATTGCGATCTGCAGGAACGTCTGGCCTGTCGCAGTGGTTTGCTGCCTCTAGCCAGTCTCCGCCTTCTACTGCGGAAAAAAGGTTTGGCCACTTCGTTTTTGTGAACTTAGTCAGTCCAATGTTGAACATCATGTCCAGCAACGCATCTTGAGCGTCGTGAGGAAATTCGTCCAATTTGGAGAATCTCTTTCCGAGGTCCTTGGCGGCGCCTTCGAGGTTCTCCTTAAGCAAATCCTTCGCATCATCAAGGGAGAGTACAAGGATTGTAAACTGCTCATAATAGCTTGCTTTCTTGCCGGCTTCCTTCGACTCGATGAGGGTCCACTCGTCCTTTTTTTCCTTTTCGGAGCCCGCGCTTCCATCTGCCTTGCTCAACGAAAGTGAGGCGGACGAGCTGGCGTTCGGAAGCATTCGACCGTACCCGATCGTTACCTTGCCGACTGTATCCCGATACATGTGGGCAACGAACGATTCGAATCCTGCAGTCCTCCCGATCGCGGAGCCACGAATATCCACTAGCCTTCCTCCCTCATTTATCCCATCAGTATTCGTTCTTTACCGATCGAGCGCAAGTTCTCCACAACACGAGGTTTTCCGGCTTCCGCGCCAACTAGGGTTGGTCCGCGGTGTCCGAGAATGGGCGCCTCTGGAGGGTCTCAGATTTGAATGATTCACCAGCCTAAGACGCGCCTACTAAATCAGTAGCGTGCGCTTTCCCGAAGGAAGCCAGTGAGGGCGAAGCCGCGCCTGCCGAGTAGCGCGGATTGTTTGCTGCTGCGTCGACTCCCAATGCGGGTCGAATAGGATTCGTTCAAAGAGCGTGTAAAATGGCGGCTGCAACAGGAAGGATATACGATGGATCCGCAAACAATGATCGGTGGAGTCCAGCTTGGGTTGGATGTTTTTGATCGCGTCCGAGACAAGCTCTTGAACCAACCTGACCCAGCTGCTGAGCGCCTCGTAGCAGTGTTCGATCAGCTACGGGCAATGTATTCCTCTCTCGATACGGAGCTGAGCCTGCTTCTCGGGATGGTGTTTTGGGAAGGAATGGACAGGCGCGACTACGCGCAGTCTTACGAAAAGCTTTCCCACCTATCGGTCAAATCGCTTCAAGCGCGGTTCGAAGAGTCTCGAGCCCATTGCAAGACGATAGATAACATATACGAGCGGTTTCTTAAGCGCTGGTTTGAGAAGTATTTGAACCCTACAGAACATTACGCTGTGGAGGACGTGTTCAGGAAGATTCATGGCGCTGACGAGAATTTCGTCCGAGCACTTGATAACGCAGCCATCTGGATTGGGAAGGAGGCGACGGACCTGCGCCATATTCTTGAGAACGAACGCTACGACCAGCTTCAATCACGACAGCGTAAGACCCGGGCTTCGGCAGAAAATATGCGGGATGCTGTCGCTGAGCAATGGCTCCAACTCGCCCGGCTTCGAACGGAATTCGTGCAGCATACTGGCGCTGTTACCTAGCGACTTCTTACAAAGGAACGCCCTGCGCGCAACTCAACTCCGACGTTTGGCCCATGCCAATGGCGTAGTTTGGATCTCAAGTAAAGCCGCTGACGTGCAGCCCGAACCTGGACCATCGCGTCGCTTTCGCCGCGATTCCTCAGCGGCGGGGACTGCCCGATGAACATGGTTGATCGGTAACCCGGTTCCGACAATTGTGCTGTTCCTGTCGCCAACAATCACTGGCCTCGGCTTCATGCAACTGCACATCAATCTGCCGACGGTCACGGTGACGGTGACGCGGACTGGCAGACTCGAGTGCTCCGCCGATGATCACTTAAATTTGCGACTGAGAAAAGATCTCCGGCCATTGCGCACTCGGGCGGCGGTATCGCGTTCACAAAAGCAAGACCTGTCAAAACCACGCCCAGTGTACAGAGGAATAAATACATTGCGAGCCAGAACGCTTTCAGTCGAAATGTTTCAAGCCGAGGGAAATGTCGAGCGTGCTCCTTATCCGCGAGATGCTTTAGACGCTTGATCGGGGCACCTTCGAGTAGGCTATCCAGTTCGTCGCGGTATGCTCGCGCGCGTTCCATGTGCATCGAGAAGCGCTCATAGTGCTTGGCCGAGAACGCGGCTCCGAACATGCCGACAGCGACTATGAACACTGTCAGCGGCATGTCTATCCTCGTCAAACATCTATCGAGTGTTACAAAGCCCATGCTTGCCGCTGCGATGGCAATCAGCGCCGTCGCTACAGTCGAACGCTGGGTTTCATGATGCCGTCCTTGAGTAGAGTGCTCTTGATACATCTTCCAGAGCACGTCACGGCGCGCCGATTCACTCTCAGACATGCCTACCCCTCCTTGCATGAGCGACCTCGTGGACCTCGTTGACATTAAAGCAAGATAGTCGAGCGAGCCCTATTTCAATCGTGATGGTGCTCTATGAGGCCGTCAAAGGCAACGCGATCCTGAGTCCCTCCGCTAGGGCGAGACCTTGAATTCTCGCGCCGCCTTTGGCGACCCCGCCGAGGCGGGCGACGGCTTCGAAATGCGTCATGGAGTTGAGGTTCATCGACCACACTTAAAGCTTAGATTCGCGAGGGCACGGCCTTCCTAAGGCCAGGTTTGACCCTGGGCGACCTTCTGAGCGGTCCTCGGCGCGTGGAAAGAAGCTCGGCTGTTTTGCTCAAAGCGGTCGTTTTGCTGAATCGCAAGTTCAGCTAGGCCAGCAGCGAACACTCAAGAAGGACGATGGCGAGGCAATTCTTGAAGAACACCCACACTGTGATGGACGCTGATGTACCACGGGTGTCCCAACATCAGTCCGCAGGTTACCGCACTTGCCGTTGCTAAATTTGAAACCACTAACACCCAGAAAGACTCGATCAACAAATGAGCCCCGAGGATGAGCCAAGTGGGAGTTCCCACGGACCTGCGTTCCTCGATATGGTGACGACAATCTTGCAGGTCCTGACGAAGGGAATGCGGGCGGCCGAACCTATGCAAGAGATATTCGATCAACGTCCACAGACCGATACAAGTCGCCAGAAGCCTGTGTGGAGAATACCTCGAGGCTAGGTCTGTCGAAAAGTCTGGTGTCGTGCGTGACGTTGTTCATGGGACTTGCCCGAGCGACGAGGGAAAGAACTTGTCGACCCATCCCGGGTCAGGGATGGGGTCGCGGACGAGCAAACTTGAGCCGACCAACACATCAGTGAATTGAGCACGGAAAACCGCACAGTTGAGACCCATGTGGATCTGGCGCAGGCGCTCGGGGTCAACCACGTCGAACACGTCAAACCCGGCGATCAGTTCGAGACGAAATCCTGAGCTCACACGCCTCAAACAGACGGCATTCTGGGGCCGCTTTTGGGCTTGAAGATAGGAATAAATGCCTATAAACTGGGGGTTATCAACCACCCCAAGGTCACTCAATGTCTGTCGTCAAGCCAAGGTCATCACCGACTCAATGTTGCGCAAAATGCTCGCGCATTCGCGGAAATCTTCGAGCCCGGTCCGGGATAAAGTGATCATCTTGCTCTCCTGTAAAGCCGGATTGAGAGCCTGTGAAATTGCCGGGCTGGAGTGGTCGATGCTTCTCGATCCCAAGGGGAGAATCGGAAACCTGGTGGTGGTGGAGGATCGCATCGCGAAGCGTCAATCGGGACGACGAATTCCCCTTCATCCCGATCTCAAAGCCGCCCTGGCTCAGTTGAGGCAAAGCGATCCTGACGACGGACCCATAACCCGTTCAAGCCGCGGTGGGGCAATGAAGCCCAACAGCATCGTCAATTGGTTCGTCTCTCTGTATCGCGAATTGGGTTTTGAGGGTTGTTCGTCCCATTCCGGGCGCCGGACATTTATAACGACGGCCGCGCGATCCGCGCACCGCGCGGGAGGATGTCTTCGCGACGTTCAGCTTCTCGCCGGCCATCGAACTCTTTCGATGACACAAACCTACATCGACGGCGACACCGACGCCCAACGCCGCATCGTTTCAATGATCTGAGATGTCGATGTCTGACAGGACCGAAGATGTTCGTGGACACATTCCGCGCGCACGGATTTTGAAGAAGCCGGTCGCCAAGAAAATCGCGGCGCCTTTCAACCAAGGGGATCTGGATAGCCTTTGTGGGATCTATTGCGTGATGAACGCCGTCCGTTTTCTCTGCCCGGAATTGGGACGTCAGCGATCAATCGCCCTTTTCCAGTTCCTCGCAGAGACCCTTACGACAAACTGGGTGACCGCCCAAGAAACCGTCGGATTGGGGATCGAAATCCAAATCGTTCACGCCCTTGTCGAGGCTGCCTGCGACCACCTTCGGGATCTCGTCGACGTGCCCATTAGCGCGACGACGTTCCCCTCAAAAATCCGTCGGTTCGATGATTTGTGGACGATGTTGGAGAAGGGGCTGGATGAAAAGCAAGTTGCGATCATCGGTCTTTCCGGTTGTCACGACCATTGGACGGTTGCCTACCAAATGACGAAGAGGACCATTCGACTGTTCGACTCCGACTCCATGAAGGTGTTGCAGCGAGCACGGTGTTCACTGCGCAATCCAAGGGTTCCTTATCAGATCGATCCGGAAGAGATCATTTTCGTTCGAAGGGGAGGGGTCTGATGGAAGGGAATTCTAGTAGAAAGGGGGATGACCACTCCCTCAGTGTGAAATGTCACTTTTGCACTGAGACTGTCACTGCGAAACAGCGAAGCGCGCACATCAGTACGGAACTCCGTCCGTGACGTTGGACGAGTATCTCACCTATCGGAGAATGGTCACGAAACTCGATCCTGACATGATGAAAAAGGTCGCGACAAAAATACCTCCCCTGGACGCTACCGATTTCGCTCTGAGAGTCTCGTACGTCATCCTCAACAGTGGGATGAGATGGACAGTTGCAAATGATATCTGGAACAGGATGAAACCTGTGCTGATCGAATCGGGGGAGGTGGGAGACACATTCG
Organism: Mesorhizobium sp. WSM4844; assembly: GCF_055811775.1. NCBI lineage: Bacteria > Pseudomonadati > Pseudomonadota > Alphaproteobacteria > Hyphomicrobiales > Phyllobacteriaceae > Mesorhizobium > Mesorhizobium sp. WSM4844. The sequence continues at coordinate 10,045 of NZ_JBVVQB010000008.1, forward strand.
GTCATCCGGGAAAGAAGAAATCCATCAACGAGGTTATGTCAAACCGGTTGGAATACTTCGAGGGTTTCAATGCGGCCTGGCAGCGAGGTCATGAGGAAGTTATCGCGTTTTGCGAAACTCTTCCCTATATCGGCGGCATTACGAAATATCATTTGGCGAAAAACCTCGGCGTTGACGTGGCCAAACCCGATGTCTGGTTGGAAAGGGTTGCGAGCCAATCGGATGAGACGGTCCAAGACTTATGCGGACGACTGTCGAAACAATCGGGAGACAGTGTCTCGACCGTCGATTACGTGATTTGGAAGACATGTCAGCAAGGATGGTGGCGTCCGGGAGCGTTCCCGGCTGGCGAGCCATCGGCTGAATTGCCCGCGTCCGACGCGGGCTAACCACTCCAACCTAACAAGAACTCGAATGCAGGAACTGACCGGCAATGGCGCCGGCCAGAAAGGACCAACCGTGTCCAGAAAGGGGAAAGATCAATGACAAACCAGAAACGAGATACGGTCTTCGGGGAAGCCACTGACATCAGCCGGGCGCTTGACGAGACCGTCCTCAAGACCAGACTACTCAACGACGACCTGAGGATCCGCCGCCTCGGCGGGACCATCGTCATCACCACTGGGATATCGGCCCTCGGTCCCTCCGCGGTCAGGGACATCATCTCGGCCATCACCGCGTTCGATGGGTTCACACCCGAGAACGATCCCTATGGCGAGCACGATTGCGCGGTCATGGTGGTCAGCGGGATCAAAATCATTTGGAAGTTCCACTACTACGACCTAAGCCGTCGGTACCATTCCCCCGACCCGTCCGACCGAAACGTTACGTCGCGGGTGATGACGATCATGCGGGCAGACGAGTGCTGACGCGCCCTCGCTGCCACAATCATGCGCAGGATGACCAGCCTCTTTGGCGATTGCAGAACCATTTTGGGCGTCAGCTCGACCTTCCAAGCTGACGCCCATGCCGTTGGCGACTTTATGATCTCCACCATCTTTCCATGGTGCGCGACAACATTTGTCGCAAAGGGCGTGTCATCCGCTTACCGAAACATTGCTCGACGCACTACACTAAACGACTGGTGCAGTAGCATTCCGCCGACAGGTGAGGGAGCTTAGCGTGAAATCCCAATTCACAGCTTCCGACGTTCCCATGGATCGTTAAACGTTTGGTTGGGTCAAATTCTGACTTTCGCCAATGTCGGCCTCTAAGCCGTCGCCAACAGTTTCGCGCACGTAAGGAACGTCAGCTTTGCGCCTGATTTACGACGTTCCTAAACGCTGGTGCGCACGCGAAAGCGGGCGTTGGGAGACATGTGCAATCAATCAATGGTCAATGGCCCTTCTTACGCATTGCATTGCCGACGGACGATTACTCCATACGCGAAGTGACGCTAATGGCCTCAATGCCGCTTGTGACCGTTGCAGTATCGAGAATCCGCATGGGTAATGTCCGCTCGTGCCGTGAAGCGAACCTCCCGCAGCTCTGTCGCATTATTGAGATCGGCGCTGCTGTACGAATGACTTCATCAGTTCATCAATCTGACACGCAGCATACCCATTTCGTCGTTTGGACCTGTCGGCAGCACAGACAGCTGCATCGAGAGGATCCAACTGGGTTTTCAAATCGGTGATCGCGCGCTGAGAGAGAAGCCACGCTAGCGGGATTGTTACCCCACGATCGCGCATCTGAATGCCGTAATATTGGTCAAGAATGCTTGGCTGGTCGGCTACCAACTTATCGAACAGGGCCTTTACCTTCGTAGGCGAGTCCTCATCTGGCGTTTCGTTCGGGTCGATACTGGTGCGCACCTGTGACGTTGCCAAGACTAAGTCCTCAAGCTCGTTAAGACCATAGTCGACACGTGCGCTGCGCACTCGGGCGATTACCTCCAGAGCGGTGCCCGCCTCAGCAAGGACGTTTGAGTAGCTGCTAGCACTGTCAGGTTCCTGGCAGGGAGTCTCGACGGGGCTCGCCTTGACTGGGTCGCATAGCGGCTCGTTTCCAATGTGCAGCACCAGAATGGAAAACTTCGGCGCTCCATTTTTTATGTGTTCGGGACTGCGGAAGTTCGCATCCAGGTCCCGGTAGACCTCCATAAGTGTCGGCGCCCCCGAGTTGTCAAAATAGCCGCCGTCGACGTACTGATCTTTTCTCCCGTTGAAGTTTGGGTCCTGGACCCAACTCTGACCCTCCTGATTCACGCTAAGTGACGTGAATGAACCCGGCGGCGAAATGAGCGGAAAACGCGCACTTGTGCCTGCTGCGGCGCTGAGGGGCGGGCCGTTGAGATAATCGACCGCATGCCAGTCGTTCCCCCCGCCAAACTCGTCCGTCCTAATGTAGATTGGGCTCATAGTGATCCGTCGACCGTCACGAACTCTTGTGGCGTTCAGGATGAGATATGGAACGCTGGGCGCGGCCTCAGTCGGGACGATGCTGTAAAGCGGATCGGACAGAACATCGCTCCCGAAGACGCGCGCGAACGAACGCTCCAAGCTCCCCTCGAATGCCAGCTGCCGATCAAAGCTCCGGACCGGAATCGGCCAGAACTGCTGGAAAATCTCAGCAAAAAAATACTGAGCGAGCAGTGGTGAAAGATGGTCGTCTGACAAGACCGCCATCAGCGAGTCCTGATACGTCGAGGAACTGCTGTCGATTGGGTCGCATCGTTTCGCGTAGGTCTCGGGCGGCTTAGCTTTCATAGCGGCCGCATAGATGGCGGCACCGATTGAGCCGCCGGACACCCCACTGATTGCGAAGATGTGCGCGGCGAGCTTGGGGCACCGATCGACCAGCCGAGAGAGGACCGTGGCGGTGAAGACGGCCGCTCGGATACCCCCGCCTTCCGCAGTTACCAAGATCACCGGATAAACATCGAAGTCGGGGCGGTCGGGCCGGGAAGCAAGCCACGTACCGAACGCGCTATCCAGTTCGATCGATGGCGTGAAATGATCACTGCGGCGAATTTCATGGCCGTCGTTGACGTTCAACGCCATCAGACAAGCGCCCAGTGCGACAAGAAATCCAATGATAGGGACTTTTGTTCGCCTGGCGAAAAGTACTAGCCAAGAGGTAGTGATCGCCCAAAAGCAGCAGGCCAAGAGCAGTAAGTTCACCGGCCCCAATGCCTGCGAGATTGTAATCAAACTGACAGGTAGCCCGAAGGTGCGATCCCTGGATGAGAAGGCGAACGCGCTCAGCAATAGAACGGGCAACAGGCAAGCCAGCAGCGCCTTGAACTTCTGATATCTAATTGGCGCCCCTGATGCATAGGCCGATTTCTGCGAAGAAAGCGCGGCCCGTAGCACTGCTAAGGTGTAAATGCTGACCAACAGGACCGCGATCGCAACAAATGCGCCTCCTGCAGGAGCCAGCTCGTTTCTGAGGCGTGTCAAGATTACTGCTAGAAGGATCAGCGGAAGGCTTCCGACGATCCCGCCAATCCAGCTGCGATAGACCAGCGGAACGCGCGGGCGCGTAATCAGCCTGTGGGATAGACCGCGCATAATGTTTGACAGAGCGACTGCCGACAGAACTGTCATCCCGAACTTGGTCCATAGCACCTGGACGCTGTCGCTGTGCCAGACGTACCCAAGCATCGCCTCGACCGCTTGATCTGAGGCCAGCCCCGGCAAAAGGAAGCATGATACAAGCAATACTGCCGTCACAGTGACGGGCCACATGTTCAAGAGAGCAACGAGGACGGGGCGAAAGATTTTCCGCACCTTCGAACGCCACAAACGCAGAAGGGCGAATGCGTGAGTAAGGTTGGGCATTCCAGCCATGATTCCAGTCCTTTGATATTCTACTATTCTAGCAACTCCTAGTGACCCGCCGAAAGCCCGTGCTGGATGATCTACACAGCCGGTCGTGGAAAAAAGAGGTCGTGTTTCGAATGTCGACCGCGCGGTCCCGGTCGCTGAGCAGCAACCTGACGATGCAGATATCGATGTATCTCGCCAGCCTCACATCCTGCGCAACAGCGAATGCGTGGCTGCGCATTTTCTGTACAAGTCCGAAGCTGTTGACGGCTCTCTGTAGGAACACCGCTCTTTGACTGACGGTTCCGATGTCGTTAGCCGGGTGTGTGCAGGTCTCAGGTCCACCGGGTTCAAGGTTCGCTAATCGCATTCGGACGCCAGAAGACATCAGTCTGCCTCCGGCCCAGTTTGATCATCCGATTCGCCGCCGACAACTTGGCGCATAGCGGACAACCATAGTCATTTGCATCACGTCGAACCACCGAAGGCGAGGGGGGCTTGAGTGTGAAAGACTAATTTCACACTAAGCCGTTGTCGGGAACGCACAGAGTGTACGAAGAACGACCAGTGTAGCAATTTTTACGCCGATAGGTCAGGTGCGTGAAATGCCACTTTTACACTGAGACAGTGCTCACGACCGGACCGAGTGTGGGTACGAGGACGGAACTCTTTCGGTGACCCTAGACGAATATCTCACCTGCCGGAAAATGGTCATCGAACGAGACAAATCCCCTCCGGCCGACGCAGAGGATTTTGGCCTGAGGGTGTCATATGTCATTCTCAACACTGGGGTGAGGTGGACAGGTTGCAAGCGACATCTGGAACGGGATGAAACCGTCTGATCAAAAAGGCGAGGTGGGAGACACATCCGGTTACCTTGGAAGAAAAAATCCACCAACCTGGGACGGCGAACAGATCGGAATTTTTCGAGGGTTTTCGGTCGGCGTGGCAGAAGGCAGCGCGCTCGCCCGTTCATATTCCAGGCGCTCGCAGCGGCACAGCGGGCGGGCGGTCATATCTCGCGAAAAGGCCGATACGACTGGGTGGCTGTCACTAAACAACCCCGCTGGAGCCAAGTCCGATTGTGTTCACGGCGTAGTGTAGCTCGACTTTAGCGAAGCCGCTCGCGAGCGCGCTCCTCGTTCTTTACGGTAGGGCTTGGGCGGCAGCGCCGCATTATGAAACATGAAGGAGTTCCGCTTTGCACTTAATTTTGCGAGGCCGTCGGAGAGCTGGTAGTTTCGCGGGTTGGTACCATTCTTCCACGATGGCCAGGACTCTACATAAGCGATCGTATTCTTGAGGTCTGTATTGCCAAGCTCTTGGACCGTTTGATCGATTGCGGCGATGAGCGCCTTCTCGTGCGCATCGGTCCAACCCGTTGGATTTCCCGCCCAGCCGCCGCTTACGCGTGATTGTGTTGCTAGTTGCACCATCCTCTGCAGTGCCCGACCAGGTCCGGACGATGCTATCTCGGCCGGTCGATATATATGCCAGCGGTGGAGCAGAGCGCGGGCCTTTTCGGAGGTAAAGACTTCGTCGACCCGTCTACTGACACCGCTGATGTTGACCGGGATGCTCCCGACATCACGCAGGCGGATCCGAGCGACGTCCCAAATGGCGCTGCGTAACGCCTGCGATTCGCGCATTGCCGCGGTAAAGCGGTAGATCCAATGCCAGGACTTAAAATAGTTGCCGTCTTGTTCGGCGGAAGGAACGGGCTTGTAGTCCCCGTTCTCATCGGGGAAGGCGAGCCAGGATGCGTATTTTCGGAGCGACTTGCTGAACAGGCGCTTGCCGTTCGGAATGCCATTTTGATCAATCCAGTCGTCGCGTACGTTCACGCCGAAAAATGAGAAGTAGAAATCAAACGCGGCTTGCGACTGCCACGCGGCATAGGCGAGTGTGCCGCAAAGCTCGCCGTCATAGACCTGTCCGACACCATTTGACCGTTTTACTAAACCGAGCGTCCAATGACATGGTCCGATCGACCCGATAGCGCTGTCATACGCATTGATACAGTCAAAGAATCCGAGGCACTCGACCTCGGAAACGGCCCGGACGACACGGAAGGTGGACTGCTCGGCGGGGCTCAGCTGAGGATAGCTTCTCCCGATCAGGTTCTCGGGCGCGATCTCCGCCGACGGCTGCGTGAATAGTGGCGGCGTCGACAGAGGTCCGCCAAAGCCAGGGTATTTAATATAGCGTCCTAAGAGGGTCGTTCCGTCGGCTAAGACGCCCGTGTGAGGAAAATGCCCGCTCATGTCATGGGCGAAAAAAGCTACCTTGGAACTGGAAACGTCGTGATCATTGTATAGCCAGAGGTTCTGAGCTTCGAGCGATTTCTTCACGCCACTGGAATTGAGCTTCCATACATTGATCATCACTGGGCAGCGCCAATCTGAGCCGAGCCAATGCTCGAGAAGGGTTCGCGTTTCCGTATTCGCGATGCCGTCGACATGTCCTTGGTACTGATTGGCCCCAGTCGTAACCGGGACTAGCCGGTCGAACAGTGGGCCCGACGTTCCATTCAATTGCGCTACAGTCGCGTACTTGGAATATGACTGGAATTCCCGCAGCGCCCAGAAAGTCCTCACGCCGAAATCGCCGTCGGCCGTGCCGACGACAGCAAACCCGAGTTGCTTTAAATCTCTCTGTAGCTGTGCGACATAAGTCGAATCCTGCATGCCTCGTTTCCAGGCAACCGAACCGTATCGATCCATTGAGTACCCCCATTTGCCAAGTTAGATGGCGACCGGCAGCTCCTTCCAGGTCTGATCTCCGGCCTTTCCGTCGGGCATAAACCCGGCAAGCGTCTGAAAACGGCGTACGGCAGCGTCCGTTCTGTTGCCGAAATCGCCGTCGATCACCAACTCTTCGATGTCGACGCTTTCTATCAATCGCCAGAACCCAAGACGCCGCTGCAGTTCCCGTACCGCGGCGCCTTTGCTACCGACCTGAAGGAGTGGATAGTCAGAGGCTTCGCCCGGAAAAAACAGCCGCATATGCAAATGGTTGTCGTGATTGTCTTCCCAATTGGCGCCGACGATGTCGGGATCGTTGAAGAAAATCACCTTGAGCGCTAGCGCGCCGTTCGCATGCCACAAATCGACCAGCTCCTGCGTGAGCTCGAGCGAGTAGTTTGGGCTTTTGTAGGTGATGCGCCCGGAGTCGGTTTCCATCCCATCATTGCGCAACATGTCCATGTCGATGTCGCGGCCAAGCTTATGCGAGCCGTGGTCGGGGATCGTCCCGCCGCCGTTCTTACTGATGTCGCCGATGCCAAGGCGCGGCGAAGCGCGCCGCAGCGCCCAGATGCGCCCGACTTCCTCAGCCGCCGCGACCGCCTGCGCGATCCCAAAACGATATTTTGGCAGTTTGTAGCCATATAGGCCGGCCGCCGGTAGAGTGAGATCGACGTCGATCGGAAACGGCGTGGCTGTTGCTGCGAAAGGCGGAGACTTTTCAAGGAATCCGGAAGGATATTCCTCTGGTACCTCACAGAGGTCGCGGGTGAGGTCCCTGGTATGGTTTGTATCACGGGCCATGCGAGAGTCCCCTATTCCAGTGACGGATTGCAGACGCCGAATGTTGTGGCCTGGCTCATCTCTGTGTTGAACCACAATTTGATCTTCGGAAGAAAACCGCAAATCGACGAATATCGCGGCGGAGGTCCGCGACTATTCTGAGACCATTGAAAACCTGTAGCACAAAAATCAAGCGATAAAAGTGGTTGATCAACGCGCAAGACTCCATGCCTGCGGCAAGACCAAGTCCCATGCACATAACTAAAGGAAGAACGATAGATTAAAAATCGACTTGTTGCAATCAATATTCGCGCTTTTCAGCATATTACCTGGCAAGGTCGTTTGTACAATCTGTTGCTTGTGGTGTATGTTGCCCAGGAATTTCGTACGGTCATGTTGCCGTTTGTGCTTGGTCATCTAGCATTCGAAGGGGGAAATCGGTGGCGAAAAGACAGAATATTTCCAAGGCGATTGCGGTTGGTAAGGCACTCGCTGCAGCCACGCTCAAACGCCGCGCCCAAGCAGTCGAAAAACGACGGCGCGTGCTGGCAAAAGCAAAATTGGAGGTAGAGCCGACAAAACGTGTGCTCACCAAGGCCCCCGTCACGCATGCTAGCATGGGTGTCCTACTCGCTGAGGGGGACTCGTGGTTCGACTATCCGTTTCACGATATCCTGAGCGATCTTGAGGACAGCTACGGGTTCGATGTGGAGTCTGCAGCTCACCGCGGCGATACGGTCGAAGACATGGCTTATTCGGACGGACAACTCGACGATTTCTCCCGCCGAGTCGAAAAGGTTCTCCGTATGGGAGTTGAGCCGCGTGCGATCCTTCTCTCAGGAGGTGGCAATGACGTGGCCGGGGACGAGTTTGCCATTCTGCTCAACTACGCAACATCAAGCTACCCCGGTCTCAACGATTCGATCGTTACAGGCGTCATTGATCAGCGCATGCGTGAAGCTTACGCTACAATCCTGAGTGCCATAACCGCAATTTGCCAACATCACCTTGGTCATCCCGTTCCAGTCGTGATTCACGGTTATGATTATCCGGTACCTGATGGTCGGGGCTTCGCGGGTGGCTGGGGGCCTCTTCCTGGCCCCTGGCTTGAGCCAGGCTTTCGCCGGAAAGGTTACTTGGAGATGAACAAGCGAAAGCAAATCTGTGTCGAGCTTATTGATCGCTTTAATACGATGCTCGCGGGCCTCGCCGGCAAGCCTCCCTTCGAACATGTTAGGTTTCTGAATTTGCGCAATACGCTTTTGACAGGTTCAACTTACAAGACTTGGTGGGCGAACGAGTTGCATCCAACGCCGAAGGGCTTCGACGCGGTTACGAAAAAATTTGCTGCCATCGTTTGACAGTTTCGCCGATGGCGGCGGCCATGCGGGAGAATCACTTTGACACGACGTGTCGTAGCTTTGATCGCCGGCACCATGCTGAGCGTCCTTTCGGGCGTTTCGCCGACGCGGTCGCAGGAGCCGGAGAAGATCGGTACGCTGCTTGCCGCCGGTGATATTTCGTGGTGTCCCGGCGAGGGTTGGACACGTGCCAAGGCGACGGGCGAAATCATTTTCGATGTGATTAAGCAGTCGAAAGTCCCGGTCCGTGTCTTGGCTCTGGGTGACCTCGCCTACAAGCATGGGGAGAAGGGTCAGCTTGCGTGTTTCGCTAAGAACTGGGCCGGCTTTGACGATGTGCTCATGCCAATTCCAGGGAACCACGAATATGACACTAAGGATGCGGCGCCTTTCTTCAGTCATTTCGAGGACAACCCGTTCGTGCACCAGAACGACGATCCGGAGCCCGATGAAGAACACAAGGGTGAGAACCCCCGCTGGGATAAGAAGGGCTATTTTTCACTCGACTTTCCGAGACAAGACGGCCCTTGGCTGATTGTCGGTCTGAACGACAATTTTCAGGAACCGCCATACGAGCAAGATATGGCCACCCAAATGAAGTGGATGGAGAAAAGGCTAGCCGCCTCTGCGCTGGGCGGCAAGACCAGATGCATACTCGCCTTCTGGCATGCACCACTGTTCAGTTCTGGCCAGCATGGCCACGAGGGCTATAGTCATCCGAAGCCCGACGCGCCACTCAGCGACGAACGGTCGATGCAGGTGGTGTTCCGCGCGCTCCATGAACACGGTGCGTCCGTCGTTCTTGCCGGACACGACCATGACTACGAGCAGTTCGCCCCGCACGACGCCAACGGCAAGCCTGCAGCCGACGGCATTAGGTCGTTCGTCGTCGGCACTGGTGGCTCCAGGCTTACCAAGGACTTCTACAAAAAACCGTTCGCCGCCACATCGGAAGGCGGCCCTTTCGGGAACGTGAGAGGAAACCAGGGTGTCCTGAAGATCGATTTGTATGAAGATTATTACACTTGGGAATTCTTGCAGATCGCAAGCGAGAAAAAAGACATTCAGCTTGGCCCCGCAAGGCAGAACTGTAACAAGCCGAGATAGCCTTTCACCCGGACATGTCCTGCATAGCGGGTCTAGCACAAGGGGATCCGCTCGAAGTTCTGCGCACGCTGAACCGTTGCCGTGAACGAACGGAGTGTACGCCAAACGACCAGTGCAGTGGATCCGTCCTCAAATAGGTGAGGGACGTTAGTGTGAAATCCCAGTTTCACACTGACCACTTCCTATGCTGAACAGAGAGCGACGTAGCTTTGGAATGGTTTAACCAAATGCTTACGGATTTTTGGGTTGATAGAAGATGGCGTCGAGCATAGCGGCTCGACACTCCCAGAGTTGTCCCTCGTCGGTTTCCGGTTTGTCGGTGTTGTACCAGTCCGATGCCCGGATCACTTCCACAATCCGCTCCCAGTAGTTGTCCAGGGTGAGGGTCGATTTGGCGAAACCCATCTCCTTGGCAGCGGCGTTGATGTTGGGGTTCGAGATGCAAAGGAAGACGTCAGGCCGCTTCATGGCTAACAGCCGCGAGGCCGTTGGTACCCCTCCGACCCGATGCGAGTTGGCGAACGCCTTGAGGAATAGACGGACAAATCGATTGAAGTGTTCTTTCGTGACGTCTCCTTTCTGGGGAATGCTGTCGACCGCACGAGCCATAGAGCGATCGTTCTCCGAGATTCGATTCTTGAAATCGCCGGCGCCGCTCATCGAACCGAACCAGCCCCAGTCCTGATTAAGTTCGTCATCGCCAGCCTTTTCCCACTGACCGATGATGCCCCCTAACGCCTTACGTTGGAGCGTGCTTAGATCCCGAAATGACCGAGCAGCTGATAGCCAGGTCTGGGCAGTCCGAAGCAGCTCGAGGCTCTCGTCAACATCATGGTAGCTGGATCGCCTCACGGCGCTGACGTAATCCGCCCAATCCTTATTTACTAACGGCGATGTTAGGCCTTTGAGGCTTGGAAGAGGTACCTCGCTGAGCGGATCGCGTGGCAGACGAGGTTTGCGCGCTGCGAGCTTCCAGCTGACGCGGTACCGCCGCGCCAGCTCCGGCGTAACGCTCTTTCCAAGTTTGGCGCTACGTGCCGTGAACGAGAAGACGTCGGCAAGAACCTTGTCGTCAACCGAACCGGTGACTAAGACTGAGGCCTCATGGTTCTTGCCGAGCCCGCCGTGAGTGAAATTCGCACTTCCGACGATTGCCGCCGCCCGCTTTCCAGAGCGGAAGCCATAGACTTTCGGGTGGTAGGTCCCTCGAGGAAACTCCGTGACGACGTAGCATCCATCGAGCCCGACGAGAGAGTCGACAAGGTCAGGATCTGTTTGGGCGAACGCAAGGCCGAAGGTCACGGCTCTCATTTTGGGTGATTGAAACAGAAGTTCTTCGGCGAGCGAAGTGGAGGTGCCCCAGGCGATCGCCCAATGAAACTCATCGTGCTCAGCGACGAGCCGCGCTATGGTACGCTCGACAGCATTTCCCGTCAGAAACTCGACTTCCACCGGCGCGTCCCCCCAAGAGCTTTTAACGAGTCTGCCATAGAGGCGGATTATCCATCTAGTGGCAAAGGAAGCTTATCCCGAACCTTTAAATGTCAACTTAGGGTAGGGGAAGGAACTCCGTGGGGATGGGACCGTCAAAAGTCCTTCTTATTTCCTTTGTGCCAAGCATGCTCCCTGCAAGCATCTTGACCGAGTTTTTACATATCCCACCGAGATCGTTTGAAAATTCCCGCGTAATGGATTCATTCAACAATTTGTCTAGATAGGATTTAAATATTTTTTATGCCGTCTGGGCTCAGGTATTGATGATCGTGGCGCCAAATTGGATAGGCGGCAGCCGAATTATCCCATATTTGATTTCGGGTCTTTCCCTTGAAAGACGTAACGATCCGTTGCTCAATAGTTTTTATATCCAACCGGGCCTCGTCCATCATCGAATCGTCGACATATTTCCTCTGGTATTGAATTCTGTTTTCATAGCAGATTGATAACAGCCTGTAGGCACCATAGAAGTCACTGGGATTTTAGCTAGGATCCGACGATCTCGCCTCAAGCGAATATTGTGCTTGGGAAATTTTTAGAGGCAAACTCGTTAAGTTGGGAGACCTGGGCATCGGACTGGTCGACCATCCCGTCGAGGATGGTTTCAAGGGCGTCAGCCCATCCGACAGGGATGCCATGACGACCAGATCGTCCAATTTTAGAGGCCCGCCGCCAAAGTCAAGGCTAGGGTCGAAGAGCATGTGCCCAGGGTTGTCAGAGAAGATTTCCGACGATGCGTCTCTTGTGGTATTTCAGACTGGTAAGATTCAGTCTGGCATTTTGTTTGCCTCCGCCCGGAGCGTAGGCGCCGCGTTTAATAGTTCCGAGTCTCTGGCCCGGCTTTGCATCTTCGCCGTAGGCGCGGCCCTTGATCTGTATTCTCTGCGGGCCGTTGTTCCTGTGCCGAATCGCATCGTACCCGGCTGTGCGCGGCGGAGCGAGTTCAAGGCCGAGCAGGTCCGCGGCTACATACTCCGCGACCTCTCCGGTGACGCCCAATGGTTTTTTTGTGAGCTGGTAGTATTCAGCGGCTAGCAGTTTGACGGACGCCAAGATTTCTCTCACCCGCCTGAGCCACTTCGTCCGCCACGCTTTTTGCAACAATCATCTCCCCGTCGATCTGCACTTTGCCGTTGAAGTCGATGTAGGGAATGGTGAGTAAGACCAAGTCATCGCGCGGCGGGCACTTGCAGTCCTGGGGCCGCCGGCATCCGCTCAGGTCTGAATGCCAGGATCGTCCCTGCATACGATTCCACACGTGATCCGGGATCGGCTCCTGCTTGACTGCAGGCTCTCCATGCGCGTGCTGAAGACAGAGGCAGCCGAGCGCAAGGGCAGCCAGAAGTGCGTTAAGAGTGCTGGCGGGAAAGATCGAAATCCGCTGTTGCAGCATGAGCCTTAGCACGGCCTTGCCGCCCCCAAAGGTAGTACGGGCAACACTACCGAATGTTGGCATATAAAGCCTGTCCGCGCTAGTATCGCATTTCGCGTGATGTGCCCAGGAGGAGCGAGCATGGCTGCCATAAAAGCATTCCGCGATCTGGTACGCACGTACCGGCAAGCCAAAATTGAGTTCCCTCAGCTCAAATCAGTTTCGCTCGCGATGTGGATCCTTGAATCCGGACGGGGAAAGTCGGATCTCGCTGCCAAATACAACAACTTCGCCGGTATAAAATGGCGATCAGAAATGAAGCAGTATGCAAAGAAGGTTTTATACGAGGCGCACGACGGCAAGGATTACTACTGCCACTTCGGCAGTCGGAATGACTTCATCGCTGGTTATTGGGCTTTTCTGGATCGCGAGCCCTATGAGAGGTGGCGCTACCATGTGTCGACCGGCGAGGCCTTCATCCGATTCGTAGGCCCGATATGGGCTGAGAATCCTAGGTATGTGGAAAAGGTGTTAGCGCTGATTGAAGAGGCAGACGGGCTACTTCGGGGCGGAACAGACGCGGCAGGGGTCGGGATAGAGGGAGGATCTTCCATGAACAACGGCGAGACGCTCGATGCCGAAACCGTGTGGGAGTATGAAGACGAGCGCGACGAGGAGGACATTGCAAAGGAGCCAGAGCCAAAACCCCTCGAGCCGCAATTCCTGGACCCAGCTGTTGATCCGGCGTTGGGGTCGACTTTGGCCGAACGCCCTGCGGCCACGCAAGTCACCGTTGTAAACAGGGTCCTGCGCAACGAAGCAGTCCCCGGCTGCACCGTAACCATAGGAGGAGTGACGGCGAGCACAAACCAGTACGGGAATTCCACAATTGACCTTAGCGGGCTGGCAGACGGGGAGTATGCCGCATCGTTCGTTGCCCCGGAGGTGTCCGATGCGCCGATCGGCCCTGACTTCCCGGCGGATCCATCAAAAGAGCGAGTGTGGCGGCGTCTGGAAGGCCGCGTGGAACTGAGAACAGGCAGGATAGTTCACACAGACCAACCGGAATGGCTGATAGCGAACGGACCAGCACTGCGCGTGCTACTGCAACCCGCGTGGCTGAGAGCTCCTATCGCCAAGACTCGGCCATCTGAACCCGACATGATCGTGATCCACCACACGGCCGGGAAGCTGGCCGGCGATCTGAACAGGTTTTTGTACAGCCGGGAGGTCTCGATTCACTATTTGGTGGCCCCCAACGGTGATGCTTACAAGCTCGTGCACGAGAGCAAGGCCGCTGCCCACGCGGGCAAGAGCCATTGGCAGGGCGATGAGGCGCTGAACGGGTCCTCGATTGGCATTGAAATGACGCACATCGACGGAGACTATCCCACCGAGCAGGTCGATAGAGTCGTCGACCTGGTTAAACGAATACATGCAGCTTACCCTGCGATTCCAGCCACGCGCGTAATCGCACATAGCGATATCGGAGTCTGTGATCCGAACGCGAGGAAGCCGTGCAAGCCGGCCAGCCCAGTCCGGCTCGGTCGCAAATCCGGTGATCCAAGCTCGGCTTTTCCGTGGGAGCGGATCGAGGCGCTGAGCCTCAGTTTGCAAATCGCGGACGGGAAGGTGAGCGAAGAAATGTTCGGCGGGTATTTCAAGGTGGAGCCGAAGGGCAAACTCAGACGCGGTGATAACGACGCGAAGGGCATATACGGCGGGAAGAAAACCAAGGGTGTTACTGGGGCGGTAGCCGAGCTCCAGAGAAACTTGCAGGCGATCGGGTATTATATATATCGAGTGGACGGCGATTTCGGGATAGTTACCTCGTGGGCGGTGAAAATGCTCCAGCAGCATATGTTTAGCGGATCACGTAGAACTGATCCGCAGAACAGCGGCGATGGAACTCTGGATTTCGCCTCTGCAGAGATGCTGAAGCGAGTGCTTGGCGAGGTTGAAGCCGTTCCTGTCGCCTAGCTGCTCGTGCTCATAGCCGTTCCCCCGTCCGGGCAGTAGTCGCGAAATGCGCCTCGTTATGCGGCATGGAGGAATGAAATGGGGGGATTCTCGCATGTGATTAGCACCTCCGTGGATAAGCGGATCAAGTTCGTTCTCGAAATCGAGGGGAGGCCCTCAGAACGAATGCTGATACTCAGGGTGCGGCTTGGCGGATACAAACGGCCGGTCGTGGCGGAGGCGTCCTGGTTGGTAGATCACCTCGACAAGAGAATGACCTTTGTTCCGAAGGAGCTATCAACCGCTGTGGAGTACACGTGCCTTGCGGGGTGCCTTATCGGAGTCGGCGCAGACTTACTGAGCTGCCTTGCTTCGGCTGCAAGCGAAGCCGATGTTTGGGCATGCCTCGCGGCGCACGCTGGTCCAGCAGGGATCGGGGCAGTTGGTTGTATTCTCGGGTGCCTGAAGCTTCGCTCCCCAAAGCCGGAGTTGAATGAGCACGTGGAGAAGGCGCGTTGGCGCGCATGATCGCAACAGAGTTCCACTTGCGCCCGCTCAGCGAAAGACGTTCCCGTCCCATCGGATGCTGCCCTGCGCCCCGCCGTGAGCGTGCATATAAATTGCCGGAAGAGGGCCGCCCTCAACGCGCACGCCGGCCCCCAGCATTTCACGCTCGAGCTTTAGCAGCCCGCCGCGCCGCACATAAATATTGACCGAACAGACCTGCGCCCCGCAGAAGGTGCTGCGCGTCCCGTCCGCGCAGTTGATGCCTTCGTGGCTGATGATGAGGTCGGCCTTTCCGTCTCCGGTGAGATCCCGCTCAATGACCGAGGCGGAGTCAATCTGTCCCTGCTTGCCGTCGCACGCCTGCGCGATCTGTTCGGCAACGAGGTAATCTGCAGCTTTCGAGCGGGCTGCCGCTGTAGCCGGCAGCAGGGCGAGAACGACGGCGCAAACAACAGTTCGCATCATGAACCCTCCGGGCTAAGCCCTGGCCGCATCCAGGACGGTAGCTCTAATCGATCACGAAGGATGGGTGATAGCTTTTGTTGCCCTTGCGATCGAAGTCGAACTCGTAGACGACGCACGGAGCGATACTTTGATGGTGCTGCCCCAGGAAGAACAGCAGGCTGTTGGGGCAGGCAGCGAAAATATGGACCGTGGCATCGGGATTATCCTGTTTCACCGCGCGCAGGTGGTTGGACAGTTGCTCCGCCAGTGCGGCGGCATGTTCGCCCCCCGCGACGGTTTGGTGCCCCGCCCCTCCCGGCATAGCGAAGGTTACCAGCCGGCCCACCTTCGGCAAATGCTCAGCGATGTAGCGGCGGGCCTGCGGCTCCACCGATTGCGCGATGCTGACGGCAACGGCAATCTCATTGCCGCCGTTGAGTATGTCTTCTGTTACCTCGAACCGCGCGCCCTTGGCAGCCGAGCCGTCATTCGCGTTCCAGACCCGCGCCCCGACACGGCCTTTCTGCACGAGCTGTGTCTGCACACCCGCCTTCACGTCCAGTACCGCGCCCGCCAAAAAAGCAATGGATGCATGAGCGTCAAGAATTAGCCGCAGGCGCGGTGACTTCCTCACCGCCTCGCGCAGGAAGCTCTCAACCAGCGGCCGGATATCGTGCTGCCAGTCCCGTCCGTCCTGCAGATAGCGCTGCCGAAATAGGTCGGTGAGTAACAGCGTGTTCTCCAGCGCAGCTCCCGCAATGTCGGCGGCCGGCCCGAGAAAGCTGCGTATCGCCACGGGCATGAGCGGATCGGCCTCAGCCGGGCGCTCGACCAGCAGCCCCTCGTCACGGCAGAACTGCAGAAGAGTTTCCCGGGTCAGCGCATTGAGCTGCCGTACCTTCATCTGCCGGGCAAGCTCATCGTAGCGGAAGTCGGAATCAGAAGCGCTGAACGCCATAACTCCGACCACCTGCGCCTTGAAGTTGATCTCGGCCCTCAGCTCATCGAGCGATCGGTGGCCGTCGATGACGCGCAGGCCGCGGACTACAGCTTTCAGGTCCTCGTCGGTACTCAGCAGCAGGTGCTCCCGCCAGAGCTTGCGCACCTTGCCCATGCGGCTCCGGTCCGTCGTTCCATCAAAGAGACGCTCGATCAGCAACGTCCGGTCATGTCCGGAAATAAGGTTGGCCAGCGGATCGCCATCCTTGATCCGGTAAGTAGTCAAAAACGCAAAATGGGCCGTTGCCGGCGCGGTCCGCCGCGCCTGCTGAAGTCTTGGTCTCCTCCAGGAAGATAACCCTACTGTGTCGCTTACTGGACTCGTTTGTGGCCGAATGCTGTGTGCCAGTGGTAGCGAGCTTCGCGTCGGCCTAACCGCAAATCCGAACAAGGTACTCGGCTGCGGTTGCTTCGTTCCCGCCAGTGACACCACACCGTCCTCCAGAGTAAACGCCTGCGCCGTAATGAACTGTGCAGAGGGAAGCTGCACATGCGAGTTCGGCAATGCCGGCCAAATTTGCGGGTGCGTATCACGTGATCCGCCTTTAGGAACTGGTCCTCGTCCTCGTCCGTTTGAACCACCTGCTCCGGCTCCCGCACCTCAATGATGCCGTAGCAGATTGAGGCGGCCAAAGCGCCGTGTAAGTTGCTTACTTTTGATGGTGCAAATCAACCGACTGGGTATATCCTGGGGCATGGAGGTTTCAGCAGAAGTTCGCTGGTTTTGGAACGGAGACACACCGGCCGGGCTAAAGGACTGGTTTGTCGAATCGTCGCTGCACCCGTTTCCGGCTGGCGGCGAGGAGCGGCGAGAGGATATCTACATTCGTGATCCGAAACAGGTCGAGCTGGGGGTTAAAGCGCGAGGAAAAAAGCCAGGTGTGGAAGTAAAGGGGCTCGTCGCCCACCGCGGGCAACTATCAGAGGGGATATTTCGCGGTGAAATAGAACTTTGGGTCAAATGGACGTCCAAAGCACTCACATTGCCCGCCGCGACGATCGTCACTTCAAAGACGCGTTGGCTGCGAAAGTTCGATACTGGTCAAGGAGCTCCTCGGGAGATCGAGCTGGATGCAGACACAAAGCCGGTGCACGAAGCACTGCCTGCCACGGGATGCAACATAGAACTTACACAAGTCGAAACTGATGGTCAGCTTTCTTGGACATTCGGATTTGAGGCCTTCGGTGATCTAGCCGAGGTATCCGACAATCTCAGAGCCGTAGCAAAGCTTATGACAGCGAGAAAGCCGCCTGATTTCGGCAATGCAATCTCAAGAAGCTATCCGGCCTGGCTGGCAGCGGTAACCTAATCCCGGGATGCAGGAGCTTGCCTCAGAAAAACTTGTGCTTCTGTCGCCAAGGGCCAATCGGAGACTCTAAATAAACGACGTGAGATTAACACGGTGTACGGATCATCTATTACTTGACTCAACCATGCAAAGGAGGATCACATGCCTCGCATAATGTTTCAACCGGCATCCGGTACTCAGGGCGGTCTACAGGTTGCAGCGATTACCTTGACCGATAGATCGGGCGCACCCCAGCAGCTTGAAGTCGCGCGCGGCAGCGCGCGGGGCAGAATTTTTTCAATACCCGGGGGGCCAAAACGGGGACAGGTGCGCCGAGAAATAAACATAACCCGGGAGGTGCGCGATGGTGAGGGCGAGGAA
>NZ_JBVVQB010000008.1:28261-170906 GCF_055811775.1 Mesorhizobium sp. WSM4844
AACTCCCCTCAATATTTTAAACCCCCCCCTCGTTCCCCGGGGGGGTTCCATGGGGGCCCTTTATACCCCTCCCTCTTTTCGGGGGCCCCCCCCCCTCTTTTACCGGGGGCGCCCCCCCCCCCGCGGCGAAGAATTGTGACATTCCCGGGAGGCCAAAACGGGGAACTGGAGAGCCTAGATATCACCTTACCCGGTGAGGTCCTCGATGCTGAGGACGAGGAAGAGACGGTCGTTTATTTCTGGAAAGAGGCCGTACAGGTGGCTCTAGAGGTCTGGGATAAGGTAAAGGACGTTGTGCCTGGCGGAAGCGGAAGCCCCGGAAGCGGAAGTGGGAGTGGAAGCGGGAGTGGCGGCACTAAGACCAAGGTGAAGGTGGAAGTAAAAGTCGAAATCGAGACGGGACCTGCGTAGAGCGTCTAATGGCGTGGGGACAGCTCAGACCCAAGTGTCGGGACCGATTTCCGTCGGTACGCGGCAGTGAGCTTGGCTAATCCCCAATAGAGATTGTCGAAAGTACGGCAACTGCTAGTTATTCCCGCCTATTAAAGCTGGGCAGCAGATTGCCGCGCGAGAACGTTGCGCACGTTCGACACCTGCCATTGGCCATTGCGCGCTGTGCGAACGCCGCGGTTGTTTAGAGCGACTGCCAGTCCACGTAGGCTGGTGATGCCCGACCGCTGAATGGAAGCGATGATTGGCAGCACGGTCTGAGCAAACCGGTCGGCTTCTTCGATCGACATCTTCCGATCTTTCGCCGCAGCTTCGGCGGTGTTGGTCGGATTGCCGAGCTTTATGCTCGTCCTGCGTGAGGCGAGGGCGGCTTTGGTGCGCTCCGAGATCAATCGACGCTCCTTCTCGGCCAAAGCGGCGTTTGGGATTCGGCTCGGTTGCCGCTACGTTCCCGGAATTTGGCGGAGGGCGGGGTCTTGGAGGAACGTGCGCAGCCGCATCCTTACGGCTCTCGCCGTTCGTCAGGGCCCTGCATGACGACCTGATACATATGAGGAACAAGCTCTTCGCCCACAGCGACGGCGTCGAGTACGCGCTGCCCGTAGTGATGCATGACAGGGACACGAAGGACAGGTCCTTTACAACCCTGTTCCCCCCGCGGTTCAGGGAAGGCACGCTGATGGACGAGGCAGGGTTCGAGCAGGTCAGCGTCCTAGTTGAGTGCGCAACGCTGTCATGCACATGCTCCAAGCCATGCACGTGAACTTCGCCGACCGCTATCCATCGACCGATTTCGAGACGCTTTGAAGAAGTCGTGTCTCAAGTTTTGCCGCTTGCTAGCTCCAAACTGAACATCCTTCCGAAATGGCGCTCTCCGATAGATTCGTCCGGACTGCGGACGGTCAGCTTCCGGCCCAACCCGGTCATCGGCTGCGTTACCAATCACGGGAGCTATTGGGCATAGCAATAACTGTCATCGATTGCGTTAGATCAAATCCGCAGGGGAGGGAGGCTCAGTGTGAAAACCCAATTTCACACTGAGACCGTTTCTCTCCCGATCGAACTGATCGTGTTTGAACAGGGACCTCGTCAAAGTGGGTCTGCTACCATCTGTGATTTCAAAGCAACGCAAATCCGGACAATAGATTTCCGAACATGGTTTCCGGACACCGAAGGCCTCGGCCTCGCAGCTAAACTGCAACCTTTGACGGGTTGTCCAGAAACGGTCGATTTTCGGACATGGACGGCGACCGCTTCTGACCTTGGTTGTATAGGGGCGAGCGGTACCATTGGCTGAAGTCTTCAATGGGACAGATACAGATATTGCGTTGCTCGCTCTGGGCTTCGCACGCAGCGAGCTCGGGGCTCTGGCGGTTCCCTATGCAACGAGACCGGACCCCTTATGTGGCAGTTTCGGGTGAACGTTGCTCGCGCTTCGCCAAAATAGGGCCATGTTGCTGAAAGTGTTTATACAGATCTTTCTTTTTGCTCGTGATAAAATATCTGAAGCGCTGCGGCAGTCTTCAACGCTTCTCTAATCAACTCATCACTCATGCTTACAAAATCAGAGGGCGGCCTTGAAAGAGGAACCGTAATCACCCTGGTCGCCCCAAAAGTCCGCAACAGCGGCTTTCCGGACGCTAGTCCCGTTTCAAGGATCGCTAAGTCGATCGCGTCTTGTGGCGTAGTTAAAGCTCCTGGCCAGAAAGAAAGATCCACCGTCGCCTTTTTTATTTTCCAATCGATTGTGACCTTCGGCGGAAGACTCCCCTTGAAAATCACCCAGCTTGAATTGCTGCCTTTGTCATTCGGCCGCTTCATCTCCAGCGTTGGATACTCACTGCTCGCGATCTGGTAGATGCGCTGCCAAAGCGAAGTGACGGCGGGAGCTTCAACAAGCACGTAGGAACGGCGTGCTTGATCGACAGCGCGGCGCAGGAGAGTCGCACGATGGCGAGAGCGGGGTTCCTCCTGAGCCTCTATCGCAGCGGCAAGTTCCTCATATGGGACAATCGCATCAAACTGTGCAAAGTCAGCGTGCTCCTCACGAATGTAATTTTTCGGCGCAACCAATGCGCAGAAGGCGATCTCGCAGGATTCGCCGAAAGTCACTAGGTTTGCTGTCCTTTCACGATATCGCTCCGGCTGCCGAGGCTGGAACGAGGCATCGATTTTATTCTCGACAAGAAGGGCGCCCCGGCGGGATCCAAGGGAGATGGTCGCAAGAACGTCAGTTTCGCCTGACGCGTCAACCACAGAAAGCCGGCAGGCCAGAACCTGAAAAGTTTCGTCGAGCTTCAGCGCGGTCGAAAAGAGTCGCCTAACGCCCTCATTGAAGATGAGTTCCTCCTGCAACAGGACGTCAATGTCCCGCTCGTAAAGGCGAGGAAGCAAGTTGGAAGGTTCGAACTCATCCATTTCGTCATCCGAGTCGGTTGAGCATTGTGCATTACACCTGCCTAAAACTTTAGCCTGCCTAACCTCTTGGCCACCGTGACCATCTGGCCGTCGTCGCTCATTACAAGATAGGTGTTCAGCCGATCAGCAAGCTGCGCGTATTGTCTTCCAAGATCCTCCCGAGCGCGAGCGCGAGACCGGCTGTCCATAAAGTAAACATCTGCGCCATGCCGACGCTGGCGCCGGCCGTGGTCACCTCTCTCACCGGTCAAAATCGTCGATTCCTATGACCTTTACGGTGGGGCGACTTTCACGGGCGGTACGCGTTTGGCCGGAACTGTGCGGTTTAGCGTCCCACTCAGCCAGGGCACTCTCGAGCCAGTATCGTCGGCGGTGAATGTAAAGGGGGGAGGGGAAACCAAGCTCCGTATCCTGGAGCCATCGCCATAGGGTCATCGAGCTAACGCCATAGCGTACGCAGACCGTCTTGGCGGTTAGATACTTTGTCTCGGGGGATTTCATGTAGCACCTCGTTCGCAATTGATGACGAGGTATTAGCTCCGCTGAGAGCAGTTCGGATGGGGAAAACGGGGGAAACCGGGGAAAACTACTCTTCGATCAGGCGTCGATATTCCGTAAGAAACTCCGTAATGAAACGACGAACCTCCCGTTCGTCGGGCGCAATTTTCCCACCTCTTTCGAGGAGCGAGGTGAGCCCCTCTTTCGATGGCGCAGAGCCCAAAGCAACGTGGAAAGCCGCAATGTAAGCAGCAGCCGCCACCCAATCGTGTTTCGTCGGGCGCCCACCTTGATCCTTTACGATCTGAGCGGAGCTGTTTCGAGGTGCGGTGGCTGAGATCGCACGGGTCCGTGGAAACTCCTTAAAAACATCGACAACGGCCAGACGGACCTCGTATGCTTTGTACGATTTTGGAGTGTCATCGAGAATTTGGTCGATTTTTTCATCCAAATCCGGTTCACGGGAAGGTGGCAATGACGAGCGATCGTCAACAACGGCATCGTGCCAAACCATCCTTCCGTCGATAGGTTTGAACTCGCCAAGCGGTGCATGATCCACCTCGAAATCAACTTCATCCCGGTCAAAAATGGGTCTGGCATTCCTCCAAAGGGCTGCCTCAAGTGAGTAATCAGTTCGGTCCTCGTCGCTACCCTCCAGGTAGTTCATTCGCAGGATTCCAGCGACCGCGCGGATTCTGGCTTCGGCCAAGGCCGTGAGCAGCCTAGATCTTGCGACATGCCTATCTTTGAGCGCCTTTGAGATTTGCCGAAATGCCGTTCCAAGGCCGACCCATTCACCATCAGTCAAGTTGCTGCCTCCCGAGAGCCCGATTGAACATCCATGGCAGAGGGCAGGGACACTCGGCAATGCTCCGCCCTATTAAAGCTGCCGTCAGTTATACCCCCAGAATTACCCCGCACGGCTAGGCATGGGAGTTTGGCAGTCCTGAGGTGCATTAAGCAGTTGATTTAATTGGTGCCCCCGGACGGAATCGAACCGCCGACCTTCGGTTTACAAAACCGCTGCTCTACCAGCTGAGCTACAAGGGCACGGCGCTCCGGTTAGCATATTTGGTGCGCCAGTAAAGACAAAACTCTGTTTTCGGCTGCCCAGAGAGCGCCGGAGCTGCCGGCGTGGCCATCCTGAAAACGGCTAATTCGCTTCCTATTATGGCCGAAACTGCAATCGCATAGGCGGAGGGTGTCGCATGGTCAGACTTGTCGTCATTGCCCGGTCGTCGTCGTGGCCAGAGCGGACCGTAAACCCTCTTCACCGCGAGGATTCCTGTCATGGCTAGAGAAGGGTCTCTGAGAAGATCGACATCGGTGTTGACTAGGGCTCGGCGGCTCGGACGAAAGATCCTGCGCTGGCTGGAGGGAGACAGCCGATCCCAACAGCTCAGGGACGAAGTTCTGTTTTGGAGACACTGGTTCTCCACTCAGGGATCATTCTGGCCAGAGGACTACAAGGAACGTCTTGACCCCAATTTACCAATTCAGGATCACGTTGGGCGATATGTCGACAGGTTGACGACCAACCCAGTTTACATACTCGATGTGGGCGCTGGCCCGTTGACGAAGCTCGGCAAAGTGCATGCTTCGAAAGAGATCAGGATTACTGCAACTGACCTGCTGGCATCGGAATATGATCAAGTTATGAGAGATTTTGGGATCCAACCTCTTGTGCGAACAGTCTTTGGTGACGCCGAAAATCTTAGAGCGCAATTTGACGATTACAGTTTCGACATCGTGCATGGACAGAATTGTATAGATCACACCGCTAGTCCGCTCAAGGCATACAACAGATGCTCTCCGTCACGAAGCCCGATGGTTACGTCGTGCTTTATCATGCTGAAAACGAAGGCAAGACGGAATCCTACAAGCAGCTGCACAAATGGGACTTCACATGTGAGAAAGGACATTTCGTCATCAGAGGGCCTGGACCGGGTGGGGATTCGGTGGATGCCACTGATGCGCTGGCCGCGGTAGGGTCTGTTGAATGTAGCTTGGATGACGGCGCGGTGCTTGCTGCAATCCGAAAGCATCCGCAAAGACGTCAGTGATATCTGGCGAACCGCTGCTCTACCAGCTGAGCTACAAGGGCACGGCGCTCCGGTTAGCATATTTGTTGCGCCAGTAAAGATGAACTCTGTTTTGCCTACAAGCGCGCCGGAGCTGCCGGCGCGGGCATCCTGAAAACGGCCAATTGGCTTCCTATATCGTTCGAAAGGTGCAATCGCATAGGCGAGGGTGTCGCATGATCAGACTTGTCGTCATTGCCCTGATCGTCGTCGTGGCCTGGTTTCTCCTGGTGAAGCTCATCAAGGTTTTGAAGAGCGCCAATGTCGACTGGACCGGCGTCACCACCATCATCGGCTTCATCGCGCTCGCCTTCTGGCTGCGCCACATCACCGGCATGGGCTGAGGCCTCCCGCCGCCGGACTGCCAACCGGCGCTCTTCGCCGGTCGTCATTGCGCCTGGCGCAAACCCAGTTCAGAAAAATCGAAAAAAACGTCGAACCTTTTTCCTTGCTGCCACGACAGATGGTTAAGAGGCGGATGGATCGCCTCTCCAGCAAGGAGATCGTCATGTTCAAGCGCACCATCGTTTCCGGCCTCATCGCGACCACTGTCGCCGCCGCCATGCTGGCCGGCACCGTTCAGCCTTCGGCCGCCCATCACAAGCACCATCACAACAAGCACCTTGGCATCGGCATCGCCGCCGGCGTCGGTGGCTTCCTGCTCGGCACCGCGCTCGCCCAGCCGCGCACCGTCTACATCGAGGAAAATGGCGGCTCATGGCACGTCCGGCGCTGCCTCAACCGCTATCAGAGCTACGATCCGTACTCCGATACCTATGTCGGCTACGACGGCTACCGTCATCGCTGCCGGCTTTGAGGGGAGGTGAACCGTTTCAGGCAAGGCAAAAAGGGGCACCCACTGCCCCTTTTTCAGCTGTCTGGGTTGCAAAATTGAACCGGCACCGCAACCGGTTCCAGCGAGGGATGTACATGGATTTTTCGACAGCTTAGTCTGGCGGTGAAGGCACCAGAGGGAGAGGGACGCTTGGACGAGCACGAACCCAAGGAAGAGCAGATTGAGACGGATTTCCGCAACGGAACGATCACCACCGTCGGCATTCTACTGGCTTTCTCGCTGGGCTTCATCACGCATTGGGCCGCCAACCCGCTCCCTTGGGAAATCTATCACCTGGCAGCCGTCGTGCCGATTTTGATAGGCATTGCATTGCAGATACGAGCGCTGCGGTTGCTGCTCGACACAACGTCTCTACAGCGACGCGTCCATGAACGTGCCACCCGCATCTTCATCGCCGGCCTGATCTTCACCGCCTGCGGAGTTGGGCTGGCGATGCTGCTTGATTTCTACGACCTATCGACCAAGAGCGCGGTGCCCGGGGCCTAGCTCATCCTGACAAATGTCGCACCATTCGGCGCCGGTCAGCGCTGCCATGCGCTCGACGCCTATTTTCACCGCTGCATTGGTTGCGCCGGCCGCTGGCACGACCTGATCGTAGGCGCGCAGCGATACGTCGCAATAGACCGGCAACGGCGAGGCGAGGCCGAAGGGGCAGACGCCGCCAATCGGATGGCCAGTGATTTCGGCCACCTGCTCGGCATCGAGCATGCGCGGCTTGCCGCCGAATGCATCGCGCGATTTGCGATTGTCGATGCGCGCGTCGCCGCGGGCGACGACCAGCATGACCCGGTCACCGACGCGCAGGCAGATGGTCTTGGCGATCTGCCCCGGCTCGACGCCGTGCGCCTCGGCCGCGAGCGCGACGGTCGCCGAGCTTGTCGGCGTTTCGATCACCTCGATGTCGGGGGCATATTCGGCGAAGAAGGCTTTGACGGATTGGAGGCTCATGCGTCTTTCGGGCGTCGGCTGGCGGAAGGTGGACGCAAACTTGGCCGTAGCCGGGCGGCTGTCAAGGTGAGCGCGTAGCGCCAATCTCGAAGAGTGAACCCGGTTCGGCGGCGCGGCTTGGTGAAGAAGGGGGCGGCAGACCACCAATCATCCTGGTTATTTCCGTTGCGGCTTCGCGCACCAGGGGGCCGATCTCGACCAGCCGCTCCGGCGTCACCCGCACCGTCGGTCCCGAAACCGAAACCCCGCCGATCGGCTCGCCGAACTCGTTGAAGATCGCGGCGGCGACGCAGCGCATGCCGGGATGCCGCTCCTCGTCGTCGACCGACCAGCCGCGCAGCTTGATCGTCACCAGATCACGGGCCAGCGCCGAGACGTCGGAAAGCGTCTTTTCGGTGAAGCGCTCCAGCCCGGTCCGGCGCAGGACGGCGCCGACGCGCTGCGGCTCGAGATGCGCCAGCACCGCCTTGCCGATGCCCGATGCATGGAAGGAACTGCGCGTGCCCGGCCGGAAGAAGGCGCGGATCGCCTGATGCGTCTCGACCTGGCTGACGAAGACGACGCAATCGTCCTCGGCGACGCCGAGATTGGCGGTCTCGCCGGTCTTCTCCATCAATTCCTGCATGACAATGCGGGCGCGGTCGACCAGCTTGCGGCGGCGCAGGAACGCCGCGCCCATGCGATAGGTCTCGACGCCGATCGACCACAGCTGGTCGGTGCTGTCGAACTCGACCATGCCGTGGTTTTCCAGCGTCGTCAGCATGCGGTAGGCGGTGGAGGCGGGGAGGCCGCTCTGCGCGGCGATCTCGCTCAGCGACAGGCCGCTGCCGTCGGCGACGATGGCCAGGATGCGCAGCGCCCGGTCGAGCGACTGCACCGAAGCCGCCTCGGCCGGACCGTGGAAGGCGCGCGGCCGTCCGCGCTGGCGTTTTTCGGCGGTTTCCATAGTGGCATTCTTGCCGATTTCGCCAAAGGCGCAATGAAAAAGTTTTCCACAAATATGCTATGCGACTTCGTGGAAAACAGAAAACCCAATGAAATCAGTAAATAGCCGCAGTTTCTTAGAAATGAAAAAATATTCTGAAAAAATTGAAAAATAACAGGAGCGCTGGCATTCTCGGCCATCAACAATTCCGTGGAGGCTGACATGGCCAGGATGCGCGCAGTCGACGCAGCGGTTCTCGTTTTGGAAAAAGAAGGCACCTCCTGCGCCTTTGGCGTGCCGGGTGCTGCCATCAACCCGTTCTATTCGGCGCTGAAGGCGAGGGGTACGATCCGCCATATCCTGGCGCGCCATGTCGAGGCGGCCTCGCACATGGCCGAAGGTTATACCCGCGCCAGATCAGGCAATATCGGCCTGTGCATCGGCACTTCGGGTCCGGCCGGCACCGACATGATCACCGGCCTCTATTCGGCCGCGGCCGATTCCATCCCGATCCTCTGCATCACCGGCCAGGCGCCGCGGGCGCGTCTCAATAAGGAGGATTTCCAGGCCGTCGACATCGCAGCCATCGCAGCACCCGTCGCCAAATGGGCAGTCACCGTCATGGAGCCCTATCTCGTGCCGATGGCGCTGCAGAAGGCGTTTTACCTGATGCGCTCGTCGCGGCCGGGGCCGGTCCTCATCGACCTGCCGGTCGACGTGCAACTGGCCGAGATCGAGTTCGACATCGACGCCTATGAGCCGCTGGTGCCGTTCAAGCCGGCAATGTCGCGCGGCCAGGCCGAGAAAGCACTGAAAATGCTCAACGCGGCCGAAAAGCCTGTCATCGTTGCCGGCGGCGGCATCATCAACGCCGATGCCTCGGATCTGCTGATCGAGTTCGCCGAAGTCACCGGCGTGCCGGTGATCCCGACGCTGATGGGCTGGGGCGCGATCCCCGACGACCACCGGCTGATGGCCGGCATGTGCGGGCTGCAGACTTCGCATCGCTACGGCAACGCGACGATGCTCGAAGCCGATTTCGTCTTCGGCATCGGCAACCGCTGGGCCAACCGCCACACCGGCTCCGTCGACGTCTACACCAAGGGCAAAAAATTCATCCATGTCGACATCGAGCCGACCCAGATCGGCCGTGTCTTCGCGCCGGATCTCGGTGTCGTCTCGGACGCCGGTGCAGCGCTCAAAATGCTGCTCGACGTCGCCACCGAATGGAAGACGGCTGGAAAACTGCGCGACTGGTCGGGTTGGGCCAGGGAATGCCAGGACCGCAAGAAGACGATGAAGCGCAAGACGCATTTCGACCAGGTGCCGCTGAAGCCGCAGCGCGTCTACGAGGAGATGAACAAGGCATTCGGCCGCGACACCACCTATGTCACCACGATCGGCCTTTCGCAGATCGCCGGCGCGCAGTTCCTGCATGTCTACAAGCCGCGCAACTGGATCAATTGCGGCCAGGCCGGCCCGCTCGGCTGGACGCTGCCGGCCGCACTTGGGGTTCGCGCCGCCGATCCGCAACGCAATATCGTGGCGCTGTCCGGCGACTATGATTTCCAGTTCATGATCGAGGAACTGGCGGTCGGCGCGCAGCACAAATTGCCCTATATCCATGTCGTCGTGAACAATGCCTATCTCGGCCTGATCCGCCAGGCGCAGCGCGGCTTTTCGATGGATTTCGAGGTCAGCCTTGCCTTCGAGAACGTCAACCGGAAGGATGATCCCGAGGCTGGCTATGGCGTCGACCACGTCGCGGTTGCCGAGGCCATGGGCTGCAAGGCGGTCCGGGTGCGCCGGCCGGAGGAATTCGCCGGCGCCTTCAAACAGGCGCAACAACTGATGAAGGAGCACCAGGTTCCGGTGGTGCTCGAATTCATCCTTGAGCGCGTCACCAATGTTTCGATGGGCACCGAGATCGACAAGATCACCGAATTCGAGGAGCTTGCCGAACATCACGAAGACGCGCCGACGGCGATCGTCATGCTGGATTAAGCTGTGCTGATATTCAGGTGATGCCGGCCTGCAAACGGCGGTTTCCTGCGCTTCCGGTGCCCACGTACCAAAAGTACGCTCCGCTCCGGTTCTCGGAACCCACCATTTTCGGCTCGGCCTGACCTGAATCTCACCACAGCTTGGGCCGGGCGAAAACAAGGAGAAAAAGAATGCCACGGTTTTCAGCCAATCTTTCGATGCTCTTTGGCGAGCACGATTTCCTCGACCGCTTCGATGCCGCCGCCCGCGCCGGTTTCAGGGGCGTGGAATATATCGGCCCTTATGACCATGCGCCCGATGTCGTTGCGGCGAGGCTGAAGAAAAACGGTCTGACGCAGGTGCTGTTCAACCTGCCGGCCGGCGACTGGGGCAAGGGCGAGCGCGGCATTGCGGTGTTGCCGGATCGTGTACCCGAGTTCCGACAAGGCATCGCCAAGGCGATCACCTATGCGCATGCGCTGGGCTGCGAACAGGTCAACTGCCTCGCCGGCATCGCACCGCAAGGCGTCGAGCGTTCGGTGCTGGAAGATGTCTTCGCCGAAAACCTGGCTTTCGCGGCCGAGAAGCTGGAGCAGGCCGGAATCAGGCTGCTGATCGAGCCGATCAACTCCCGCGACATTCCCGGCTTCTTCCTCAGCTATTCGGACCAGGCCCTGGCGCTCATCGACCGCGTCGGCTCAAAAAACCTATTCCTGCAATACGACATCTATCACATGCAGATCATGGAGGGCGATCTCGCCCGCACCATCGAGGCAAACCTCGACCGCATTGCGCATATCCAGCTGGCGGACAATCCCGGCCGGCATGAGCCGGGGACGGGCGAGATCAATTTTCCTTTTCTGTACAGTCACATCGACCGTATCGGCTATACCGGCTGGATCGGGGCGGAATACAAGCCGAAGGGCGGGACGGAAGCCGGGCTGGGCTGGTTCCGGGAGTTTGCCGGGCAGGGGAACGCTGCGGCTTAGCGGTTTGAACTCGCGTTCCGTCGCGCCCCCCCTCTGGCCTGCCGGCCATCTCCCCCACGGGTGGGGAGATTGGATGTCACCGCCGCTTTCGCCAATTTTCGAGGTTGGAAAAGTAAAAGCCGGCGCCGAAACTGCCGATCTCCCCACCCGTGGGGGAGATGGCCGGCAGGCCAGAGGGGGGCGCCACGGAACGCGGCATCGACAAGGAAAATACCAGGGAGAACATCAATGGAAACCATCGGCTTCATCGGCCTCGGCATCATGGGCGCGCCGATGGCGGGGCATCTGCTCGACGCCGGCTATCAAGTCGTCGCCAGCGACCATCGCTCGAAACCGCCGGCCGATCTCGTCGCCAAGGGTCTAAAAACCGTCTCCGGCCATCACGCCGTGGCACGTGCCGCCGACATCATCCTCACCATGGTTCCCGACACGCCTCAGGTGGCCGACGTGCTGTTCGGCGACAGCGGCGTCGCCTCGGGTTTGACCGCGGGCAAGCTGGTCATCGACATGAGCTCGATCTCGCCGATCGAGACCAAGGAATTCGCCACAAAAGTCAATGCGCTCGGCTGCGACTATCTCGATGCGCCGGTGTCGGGTGGCGAGGTCGGCGCCAAGGCCGCGTCGCTGACCATCATGGTCGGCGGCGAGGAAAAGGCCTTTGAGCGCGCCAGGCCGGTGTTCGAGAAAATGGGCAAGAACATCACGCTGGTCGGCCCCAACGGCGTCGGCCAGACCACCAAGGTCGCCAACCAGATCGTCGTCGCGCTGACCATTGAAGCAGTCGCCGAAGCGCTTGTTTTTGCATCGAAAGCCGGCGCCGATCCGGCCAAGGTGCGGCAATCGCTGATGGGCGGGCTGGCCGCCTCGCGCATCCTCGAAGTGCATGGCGAGCGCATGATCAAGCGCAGCTTCGCGCCGGGCTTTCGCATCGAACTGCACCAGAAGGACCTTAATCTCGCTCTCGAAGGGGCGAAAGCGCTCGGCGTCGCGCTGCCCAACACCTCGACGACGCAACAATTGTTCAACTCCTGCGCGGCCAATGGCGGCGCCAAGGAGGATCATTCGGCGCTGGTCAAGGCGCTGGAGCGAATGGCCGGGCATGAGGTGGAGTGAGATCGGTCGCTTGGTTGTACTGCAGCACCGATGGAGGCATCAGTACGACGGGTTGGCCCGCCATTTCGCAACAAGATAGAGAAGCAAGATGCCAAGCATCATAATTGCTACAGACAAGAACGGCAGTGCCGCAAAGATCGACATAAGAAGCAGGCCAACGACCCCGACAATCAGCGTTTGTGTCACAAATATATTTCTGTAGAGGAGGAAAAGACAGAGTATGGCTCCTACCATTGTGAAATAAATTTGGTTTTGCTCAATTCCGAATTGTTCTCTCACGGCGCTGGGGGTCTTGGAAAACAAAATCAGTATTAAAATTAGTATGCTCGATAGCAACATCGCGAGGAAAAGGCGACGAAGCACAAGTTCTTTTGTTTTGAACTCGTTCAAACTGAGAACGAGCTTGAGGTCACGAAGCTCGGCCCTGCGCGCCTCACTCTGGCACTCGTGGAGACGCTTCCACGACAGCGATACGCGGTTGGGCAGGTACTGAAGTAAAAACAGCTTCTCGAAGTCGTCGACGATCTGCTCTCTGATCGTCATGTCTGGGCGCCACGAATGGCGGTTAAGCCACACCCAATTCTGGTCGTCATTCGCCATTTCGGATACTCTTGAGGTGCGCGTGCGCCGCATAAAGGCTCACCGCGGCGGCATTCGACACGTTGAGTGAACGGATGGCGCCGGGCATGTCGAGCCGGGCCAGCGTCGTCACCGTTTCGCGCGTCTTCTGGCGCAGGCCCTTGCCCTCGGCGCCCAGCACAAGCGCGATCTTTTCTCCCGAAAAGCTCTTTTCGAGTTCCGCCGGTCCGTCCGAATCGAGGCCGATGGTCTGGAACCCGGCCTCGTGCAATTGGCCGAGCGCGTCGGCGAGGTTCTTCACCTCGATCTGGTCGATATGCTCCAGCGCCCCGGAGGCCGACTTTGCCAGCACGCCGGATTCATGCGGACTGTGGCGCGCCGTGGTGATCAGCGCGCCGGCGCCGAAGGCGACCGCCGAGCGCAGGATCGCGCCGACATTGTGCGGATCGGTGACCTGGTCGAGGACCAGCACCAGCGTGGTATCGCCGAGCGCATCGAGGCGCTTGGGTTTTAGCGGCTCGGCTTCGATCAGCACGCCCTGATGCACGGCGTCAGAGCCGGTGACCTTGTCGATGTCTTTCGGCTCGACCATCTCTGTCTCAAAGGGCAGGGCGGTGAGGTCGGCGATCGCCAGCCGCTCGGCGGCGTTGCGCGTCACCAGCATCTTCTTGATCCGCCGGCGCGGATTGTCGAGTGCTGCTCGCACCGTGTGCAGGCCGTACAGCCGCACCAGCCCATCCGCGACGGTCTCTCCTGGTGGTACCGGCTGGCGCGGCCTGAACGCCGGCGCGCCGCCGCTCTTCTCGTCGCGATGCGCGCGGCGCAGCTTGGCGTAGTGGGTGTCTTTCGGGGTCTTGGGCTTGTTGTCGTTGCTCATGGCCGGTTCTATAGCCGTGTCGTTCGCCTATGGATACAGCCGCAAAACCCTGCTCGTCGGGTCGTCAACAAATTCAGCGCGTTTTGCCGGGATGTTGCGGTTGACAGTTTTGGGCGCTGCCGCCATAAGGCGCTTCGCGACGGGCTGCTCCTGCGGCCGCGACGCGTCGATGCCTCGTTGCATGGCTCCGGCGGCAGACTGGAGAGGTGCCCGAGTGGTTAAAGGGGACGGACTGTAAATCCGTTGGCTATGCCTACGTTGGTTCAAATCCAACCCTCTCCACCACTGCCGGCCCGGAAGCCCTGAAACGCAAGCCTCGGACCGAAAAGTGCATAGCGGTTTTCGGGTGAAATGCGCGGGTATAGCTCAGTGGTAGAGCAGCAGCCTTCCAAGCTGAATATGCGGGTTCGATTCCCGCTACCCGCTCCAAGCATGCTGTTGAAATCATTATCGAAAATAACTTCCTTGAAAATGCGCCGCGTCACTGCGTGTGCCTGAGCGGCAATGCCGTCAGCCACATCGCCAGGTCTTCAGTCGGCGCCCCCGGCGGCATGCTCTTCATATTGAGGCAGGTCGTCGGCGATCGTGAACCACTTCGCCTTGGAGCCGACAAAGATGTGCTGCGTTGGACGGATGGCCGGCTCGTCGACGAGGGTTCCCATGGTGACGTGGACGAAGGCGCCGTCGCGGACGACCGAATAGAGCAATGAGCCGCAGGTCTTGCAGTGCACGTTGTGGCCGGTCTCATCGCCAAAGATCAGCAGGTTGTCCTCGCCCTTGGTCAGGCTCAGTCTCTCACGCTCGATGCCGGCAAACGGCTTGAAGGCCGAACCGGTGGTGCGCCGGCAGTCCGAGCAGTGGCAGTTGGCGGCGTAGATGAACTCGTCGGCCACCGCGTATTGCACGGCGCCGCACAGGCATTTTCCGGCAAGCATGCGGTTGCCGACGTTCTCCTGGCTTGTCACTGGTTTCTCCATTTTTTGCGGGCAGCGGCCAAGTTGAAATTTGTGGTGTAACCGTTGTTTTGGTCACCACCGCCCAGTTTATGCGACGACGGTCAGTCGGCGCCTACGCTCGTCGAGCGACACGATGGTCAGCCCGCTGGCCACCACCAGCAGGATACCGCCGATCGCCAGTGCGTTCGGCAATTGCTGGAACACCACCAGGCCGGAAATGACCGCCCAGACGGTGAAGCAGTAGTAGAACGGCGCCACGACGCCGGTTGGCCCGGCGCGATAGGCCATGAAGATGAAGAAGTGGCCGAAGATCAGGAACAATCCGGCCCCGGCCATCAGCAGCAAATGATGCGTCTCGGGCGCCACCCACCGCTCCGACATCAGATGCGCGACGCCTGATCCGACCAGCACCACCACCACCGCGGAAATTGCGACGATCATTCCGGGCACGTCGGCGGCGACCCGGCGCCCGGCGAGATCGCGCGCGGCGGCGAATGCCGCGTTGCCGAGCGCCAGCAAGGCGTAGACCGAGATTCCCTGCATCGTCGGCTGCGCCACCATCACCGCGCCGATGAAGCCGAGCCCGATCAGCGCCATGCGCAAGCCGCCGATCCGCTCGCCGAACAGGACAGAGGAGCCAATCAGCATGAGCAGGGGTGTGATCTGTCCCAGGGCGGTCGAATCGGCGATCTGCATGTTGGCAAGCGCCACCACGTAGCAAAGGATTGCTGCCAGCTCGAGCAGGTTTCTTTGCAACACTCTCCTGTCGAGGATCAGCGGGATCTGCCTGGCGTAGCCCAGCGCAAACAGCAACGGGATTCCCCACAGCGTTGCCGCCGTCCCGCGCAAAAACAGCACTTCATAGGGCGGCAGACCAACCGTCGCGAGCTTCAACATGGTGTCGTTGGCGACATAGGACCCGGTCGACAGGATCATGAACAGCGGGCCGCGGATGGCGATCGGAATGAAATGCATCGGATCAGGAAATCAGACCGGCGTCACACCGGCAATGGGCCAGATCCGGCAGTAAATCCGGCAAGGCGGCCAGGCGGAAGCGGCAATATCCGTCGGCTGAATGCCGGCAGCCGCGGAACCTATGTCAGGCCATTCCATTTCTTCTTGCTCGTTCCTATATCCGCGCCACATCCCCGAAAACCGGATCATGGGTTCAGACCGGGTGAGAAAGCCCCCGGCCACAAGGCACTTGTGTTTTTCGGCCGCAGTCGCTAATCGCCCCGCATTCGACTGAACTAAAGGTCCAGGCCGTCCAAGGAAAGAGACTATGGCAAAAGGTAAATTCGAGCGTACAAAGCCTCATGTGAACATCGGCACGATTGGCCATGTCGATCATGGCAAGACGTCGCTGACGGCGGCGATCACCAAGTATTTTGGCGAATACAAGCGCTACGACCAGATCGATGCGGCGCCCGAAGAGAAGGCGCGCGGCATCACCATCTCGACGGCGCATGTCGAATACGAGACGGCCAACCGCCACTACGCCCATGTCGACTGCCCCGGCCACGCCGACTATGTCAAGAACATGATCACCGGTGCTGCGCAGATGGACGGCGCGATCCTGGTCGTGTCGGCCGCCGACGGCCCGATGCCGCAGACCCGCGAGCACATCCTGCTGGCCCGCCAGGTCGGCGTGCCGTCGATCGTGGTGTTCTTGAACAAGGTCGACCAGGTCGACGACGCCGAGCTGCTCGAGCTGGTCGAGCTCGAGGTGCGTGAGCTGTTGACCAAGAACGAGTTCCCCGGCGACGACATTCCGATCGTCAAGGGTTCGGCGCTTGCGGCTTTGGAAGATTCCGACAAGAAGATCGGCGAGGATTCGATCCGCGAATTGATGGCTGCGGTCGACGACTACATCCCGACGCCGGTTCGCCCGCTCGACAAGCCGTTCCTGATGCCGATCGAGGACGTGTTCTCGATCTCTGGTCGTGGCACGGTTGTGACCGGCCGCGTCGAGCGCGGCGTGGTCAAGGTCGGCGAGGAGCTTGAGATCGTCGGCATCCGTCCGACCACCAAGACGACCTGCACCGGCGTCGAGATGTTCCGCAAGCTGCTCGACCAGGGCCAGGCCGGCGACAACATCGGCGCGCTGCTGCGCGGTGTCGACCGCGAAGGTGTCGAGCGCGGCCAGGTTCTGGCCAAGCCGGGCACGGTCAAGCCGCACAAGAAGTTCGTCGCCGAGGCCTACATCCTGACCAAGGACGAGGGTGGCCGTCACACGCCGTTCTTCACCAACTACCGGCCGCAGTTCTACTTCCGCACGACCGACGTGACCGGCATCGTGTCGCTGCCGGAAGGCACCGAGATGGTGATGCCTGGCGACAACATCACCGTCGATGTCGAGCTGATCGTGCCGATCGCCATGGAAGAGAAGCTGCGCTTCGCCATCCGTGAAGGCGGCCGCACCGTCGGTGCCGGCATCGTCGTCACCATCAAAGAGTAACCGGCATTTGTCGGATCGACAGGGAAGGGCGGTCTTCGGGCCGCCCTTTCTTCGTTTACTGGCTCCACGCAGGACAATTTTGCGCGGTCGTTTCAAAGCTATTGCAAGCACCACCGCCGCCACTATTATAGGTTGCATCGAGGGGGCTTTTGCCAAGCGTGGTTTGGGGACGCCGTTTAAGCAGTATGGCCGGGTGGTGGCGCGGGCTGGTTCGCCTGGCGCCGGTAGTCGCAATGGCGATGGCTGCCTTTGCCGCGAAAGCCGAGGATGTCTTCCCGAAATGGTCCGATCCGGAGGCTTGGACCGATGGTTTCTCCGAGATGCGGTTCATCGTCGTGCGCAGCAGCGCCACCGGCTGCGAGCCAAACTGTCCGGAATGGATTTCTGCCGAAGGCGCAATCGAGGCAGGTACGCCAGCTAAACTCAAGCGTATATTGAAGACACTCGGCCGCCGCCAACTGCCGATCATCGTCAATTCCCCCGGCGGCAATGTCGGCGCGGCGCTCCAACTCGGCCGAATAATCCGAAAGAATAAGCTCGATATCGCAATTGGCACGACCAGTTTTACAGAATGCTGGCCAGGCGCAGTGGGATGCCCGGCCGACGACGGCAAGGGCGCTGCACATTTCGGCGTCGCTTCTGACGGCGGCGCCATGTGTAATTCCGCCTGTCCACTGATGTTCGCTGGAGGCGTCCGCCGGGTGGCCGGTGGCTGGGCCTATCTGGGTGTTCATCAGATCACCACCACCTATTTCCCCAGCACAAAGCACTATCGAACCACCTATCGCGTAGTGCGGGGCAAAAAATACCGGGTCACTACAGAAACCGTCACTCAAGGCGAAAGCCACAAGACCTATGAAATGAGCAAGGCGCTCGCGAGGAAGCTATCGGCCTATCTCCGGGAGATGGGAGTGGGACAGGGCGTTCTTGACGTAATGAAAGCCACGCCTGCCAGTGATATGCGGCAGATCGTCCTCAATGATATGATGGCGATGAAATTGGTCACCAGCATGGACACTGTAGATCTGCTGACCAGCTCAAGCATGTGCTCGCTCGACAAGTTGGCACCGACTTGCCGCCAACTACCGGCGAATGCCAAGCCGGCCGAGGTGGCAGCAATCGAGCCGAAGGCCGGACCTTCTCAACCGGCTCAAGTGCCACTTTCTCAGCCCGCCAAGGCGGCTCCTCAGCCGATTGAGGCAGCGCCAGGGAACGAGGCGCCGGACAAGGGCTTCATACTCGTTCGCGGCAGCAATCCGATGTGCGAGCCGCACTGTCCGGAATGGATGTGGGTTCTGCCGCTCGGGGCAGTGCCAGGGAACGGGGCACCCGAGATGAGCTTCGTCGTGGTTCGTGGCAGCAATTCGTCCTGCAATCCCGACTGTCCGGAATGGATATCGGCCCAAGGCGTAATCACGAGCCAGACCCCGCAGAAGCTGCGCCATTTCCTCGCCACGCTTGGCAACCGGCGGCTGCCCATAGTGGTTAGCTCGCGAGGTGGCGACTTATTTGGCGCCTTGGCGGCCGGGAGGATTATCCACGAGAGGAGGCTCGACGTCGCCGTTGCTCGCACCGTTTTCGTTGGCTGCGACCCGGGAGAGTGGAGTTGCCTGGCCAAAGACGGTGCATATGCCGGAGTGGCCAGCGATGCGAAAGGCGACTGCGATTCGGCCTGCGCGCTGATGCTGGCGGGCGGCGTCAGGCGGCTTGTCGGTTCATGGGCGCTGCTCAGCCTGGGCCTGATGGGACAAAACCAGCTGATCAAGACTTACCTTGACGAGATGGCAATCAACCCTGATCTGTTCATGGCGCTTCAGCGCATTCCGGTCGAGCACCAACTCGAACCTGACACGATGCTGAAGCTTGGCCTGACGACGGGTCCTCAATCCGTGGACGAACTGACCGGCGCCACCATTTGCAAGTCGCTGCCGAAGCCCGACAATTGCAGGGTCACGCCGTCAACCAACGCCGAAGCCGCGGCGCCCCCGAGGCTGTAGCTTCGCGTCGGCCAATAATCGGCGTCGGCGTTGCCGGCCGATATCCGATGCGAAGGGCGGTCCTCGGGCTGCCCTTTTTGCTTATTCGCGTACACCCGGCTTGCCTTTTTAGGTACGGCCGGCGCTTGCGCCATCGTCGCAAAACGCTGTTGCAAGCCGGCAAAGCTGAACTACTATAGGTCGCATTGCGGGGGGCTTCCCGAATGGTTTCGTGGCACCGTCTGAATGGCCAGGCATGGTGGATGGTGATCTGCCTGGCGTCGTTCCTGGTCATGGGACACGCTGCCTTTGCGGCGAATACCAAAAAATCCGCGCCGGATCTTGGTCCGACGATGCGGTTTGTCGTCGTCCGCAGCAGCGCGCCTGGTTGCGAACCGACCTGTCCGGAATGGATATCGGCTGAAGGCTCGATAATGGCCGGCACGCCGGCCCTGTTTAAACGCACGCTCAAGGCACTCGGCGGCCGAAAACTGCCCGTTGTCGTGGATTCTCCCGGCGGCAACGTCGAAGCGGCGCTGGCGCTTGGCCGGCTGCTCCGCAAGAACAAGCTCGATATCGC
Organism: Mesorhizobium sp. WSM4844; assembly: GCF_055811775.1. Lineage (NCBI taxonomy): Bacteria > Pseudomonadati > Pseudomonadota > Alphaproteobacteria > Hyphomicrobiales > Phyllobacteriaceae > Mesorhizobium > Mesorhizobium sp. WSM4844. The sequence continues at coordinate 47,949 of NZ_JBVVQB010000008.1, forward strand.
GGTCGGCAAAACCCGGTTCACCGGTTGCCAGCCCGATGCCAGGGACTGCAAGGAAAACGACGGCAAGGGCGCTCGCTATTTCGGCAATGCCTTTGCCGACGGCGCCATCTGCAATTCCGCCTGTCCGCTGATGTTTGCCGGCGGCATCAGGCGCGTCGTCGGGCAATGGGCCTTTCTCGGCGTCCATCAGATCACCACGACTTACATCAAGACGAAATTGCAGTACCGGACCACTTATCGCGTGGTCGGAGGCAAGAAGAAGATCCTCAGCAAGAAGATCGTCGGCCGCAAGAACGCCGGCAGCTACAAGACCTACGAGATGAGCAAGTCGGTGGAGAAAAGACTGGCTGCCTATCTGAACGAAATGGGCGTCGGCCAGGCCGTGCTCGAGACGATGAAGAACACGCCGGCCAGCAGCATCCAGCAGCTGGCTCCCTACGACATGCTGCAGGCGAAGCTGGTGACCAGCCTGGATGCCGTCGACCTGCTGACCGCGCCAACCCTGTGCAACACCGATCCGGTGGCCGCGAACTGCAGGGAAATACCGGCGCCGGCCGGCGACGTGGTGGCGTACGCCAAGCCCGCTCCCGCCGCGCCGGTCGAACCTGAAACCGGGCAGCGGGCCGATGTTGGCGATATGCGCTTCGTCCTGGTTCGCGGCAGAAGTTTTCTCTGCGATCCCAATTGTCCCGAATGGATCTCGGCGGAAGGCACGATCAGCGCTCAAACGCCGGAACGGCTGCGCCAACTGCTGGACACGATCGGTGATCGGCGACTGCCCGTGGTGATCAACTCGCCGGGAGGCGACGTGCTCGGCGCTCTGGCCGCCGGAAGGTTGATCCGAGAACGCAAGCTCGACGTGGCGGTTGCGCGGACGGACTTCATTGGATGCGAGCCGGACAAGGCGGATTGCACCGCCGAAGACGGCGTCCATGTCGGGCTGACGATCGATGCGAGCGGCGCGTGTGGCGCGGCCTGCCCGATTATGCTTGCCGGCGGTGTCAGACGCCTTGTCGGTCCTCGCGCGCAGTTGACCGTGCACCCGATCGGGTTGGAGCAGCGGGTCAAAACCTATCTCAGGGATATGGCGGTCGGATCCGGTCTGCTGGTGGCGATGCGGTCGGTGCCGGCCTCGCGCCATCGGCAGCTCGAACCCGAGACGATGCTGAAAGTCGGGCTGACGACCGGGCTCGAATCGGCCGATGAATTTACCGGTCCGACCATCTGCAAGTCGCAGCCAATGCCACAGAATTGCCGCGTCGTGTCGACGTCCGAGGTTCAGGCCGCCGCGCCGGTCAAGCTGTAAGGCGCAGTCACGCCCCAGCCCAGCGCGATAGTGCGCGGCGCGGTAGTCCTTCCTGAATGCGCCACAATCCGCCACGACGTTCGACCGATTCGGCAATGAACAAGGTTTGGCGATGCTGATCGCTCATCTTCCGGCTGGCTACATACTCGGTACTTTCGTGGGAAATCGTTGGCCCGGCAGATCGGGGATCACGGCGGCGGCAATGCTCGGCAGCGTCGTCCCGGACCTCGACATGGTCTATTTCCATTTTGTCGATGGCGGACGAACCCATCACCACGCCTACGTCACGCACTGGCCGCTCTTCTGGGCAGCGGTTGGCCTTGTGGCACTGTCGGTCGCGAAATGGCGGGATCCGCGATATCTGGCCCCGGTCGGCGCCTTCTTTGCCGCCGCAATGATACACATGATCCTGGACTCAGTGGCGTCGCCTATCATGTGGCTAATGCCATTCGACCGGCGCGCGCTCGAACTCGTCACGGTTCCGGCGATGTATCGCAACTGGGTCATGAGCTTCATGTTGCATTGGACTTTTGCCCTCGAACTTCTGATATGCGCCTGGGCGCTGGCCCTCGGATTTCGACGATTGCAGCCCGGCGCGGCCACGCCTGAAAACTCGACTTGAGTTCTTGTCCGCTTTATGAAATAGCAGCGCGCGATACGGGCATAGCTCAGTTGGTAGAGCGGCGGTCTCCAAAACCGCAGGTCGTAGGTTCGAGCCCTGCTGCCCGTGCCATTTTTCGAAATGGTCAATTCAAGAAAAAAGTCTGATCTTCCGCGCATCGACCTTTTGAAAATCGCGCGGTGGCTTGCCATATAGGCAGTCTTGAGGCATAAGAGCGCCATAGCCGGAACGGGACGACTGGATGGTTCCGAGGCGGCGTTTGGCATAAAGCGGACACTTGCCACTTGCGTGGATCAAGAATCGGTTTTATGTAGACGAAACAGACACGCGACGCGTGGAGCTGGGAAGCCGGCTTTACGCGTCCGATTTGCATGGGCGAAATGATTGCGCTGATTCGGCGCGGACACAGGCTCAGGCGGCACATCCCGGCCAGCGGGATCATCCAGGAGATCCGGTCAACGGGTCTTGCAGACAGAGCGGCACATGGCTTCGAAAACCACAAATCCATTCGTCTTTCTCCAGCAGGTTCGCGCGGAGACCGCCAAGGTGACTTGGCCGTCGCGTCGCGAAACGATGATCTCGACGGTGATGGTTCTGGCGTTCGCTGTGATCGCGATGATCTTTTTCTTTACTGCCGATCAGCTCATGGGCCTCGCGGTCGAGCAGATTCTGGGCATTGGACGCTGAGTCCGGCGATTACGGAGAAGCCTTGAAATGACTGCGCGGTGGTACATCGTCCACGCCTATTCGAACTTTGAAAAAAAGGTCGCTGAGGACATCGAGAACAAGGCCAAGCAGAAAGGCCTGTCCGCTGACATCGAGCAGATCGTGGTGCCTACCGAGAAGGTCGTCGAGATACGCCGCGGCCGCAAGGTCGATGCCGAGCGCAAGTTCTTCCCGGGCTACGTGCTGCTGAAGGCCAACCTGACCGACGCAGTGTTCTCGCTCGTGAAGAACACGCCGAAGGTCACCGGCTTCCTGGGTGACTCGAAGCCGGTGCCGATCACCGAGGCCGAGGCCCAGCGCATCCTGAACCAGGTGCAGGAAGGCGTCGAGCGGCCGAAGCCGTCGGTCACTTTCGAGATCGGCGAGGCGATCCGCGTCTCCGACGGTCCGTTCGCCTCGTTCAACGGTTTCGTCCAGGAAGTGGACGAGGAGCGGGCGCGGCTCAAGGTGGAAGTTTCGATCTTCGGGCGCGCCGTGCCGGTCGATCTCGAATTCGGACAGGTCGAAAAGGGCTGATCCGAAATCCTTGTCGCCAATTCGGCGGTGAGGGAGGCGGCGTGGAAATCGCCGCCAAAACGGGTGGGAGGCGAATGCGGCTTTAGCCCGCTGCAGGAACCGCACCACCAGACTGCAACCGCCGGTGTTGCCCAGATTTGGGGCCGGCATGAGATAAAGGCAGGAAGAGATGGCTAAGAAAATTGCAGGCCAGCTCAAGCTCCAGGTTTCCGCGGGCTCGGCGACGCCGTCGCCCCCGATCGGACCGGCGCTTGGTCAGCGCGGCATCAACATCATGGAGTTCTGCAAGGCATTCAACGCGCAGACCCAGGAAATGGAGAAGGGATCGCCGGTTCCGGTCGTGATCACCTACTACCAGGACAAGTCGTTCACCTTCGTCATGAAGACGCCGCCGGTGAGCTACTTCCTGAAGAAGGCCGCAAACCTGAAGTCGGGCTCGAAGGAGCCGGGCAAGGTCAAGGCCGGCACGATCGGCCGCGACAAGGTGCGCGCCATCGCCGAGCAGAAGATGAAGGATCTGAACGCGACCGATATCGAGGGGGCCATGCGCATGGTCGAGGGCTCCGCCCGCTCGATGGGTCTGGAAGTGGTGGGCTGAGATCATGGCAAAGATTGCAAAGCGTGTATCGAAGACCCGCGAAGGCATCGATCCCAACAAGGCCTATGCCTTGGGTGATGCGCTGAAGCTGCTCAAGGACCGGTCCTCGGTGAAGTTCGACGAGACCGTTGAAATCGCGATGAACCTGGGTGTCGACCCGCGCCATGCCGACCAGATGGTCCGTGGCGTGGTCAATCTGCCGAACGGCACCGGCCGTACCGTCCGCGTCGCGGTTTTCGCGCGTGGCGACAAGGCCGAGGAAGCCAAGGCGGCCGGCGCCGATATCGTTGGCGCCGAGGATCTGGTCGACATCGTCCAGAAGGGCACGATCGACTTCGATCGCTGCATCGCCACGCCGGACATGATGCCGCTGGTCGGCCGTCTGGGCAAGGTGCTCGGCCCGCGTGGCATGATGCCGAACCCGAAGGTCGGCACTGTCACCACCGACGTTACCGCCGCCGTCAAGGCGTCGAAGGGTGGCGCGGTCGAGTTCCGCGTCGAGAAGGCCGGCATCGTTCATGGCGGCGTCGGCAAGATCTCGTTCGACGTCAAAGCGCTGGAAGAGAACGTCCGCGCCTTCGCTGACGCCGTGACCAAGGCGAAGCCGGCTGGCGCCAAGGGCAACTACGTCAAGAAGGTGTCGGTCACCTCGACGATGGGCCCTGGTCTCAAGCTCGACGTCTCGACGCTGGCAGCGTCCTGATACGAACCATTCGGATCTGCCGCTAAAGGGCTGATCCGCAAGCAGAATTCCGGGCCTCCGATTTATCTTGGCGGCCCGGTACCGGAAGTCGGAAGGCTTCCGGACATCCTGTCCGAGATTGCGGGCGGCCCCAGGCCTTGGTTCAAGGGGGGCCTTAATTCATGTGGGCCTGCATGAGACGGGTGAAGACCGGACAACGGAGCGACTGCTCCAATGAAAGGTTCGAACCGTGTTTGCCTTTTGTCTGCGCACCATTCGGCTTGCCGGCTGGTGTGGCGAAAGGGGGCAGGATCCTCGAGCGTCGTTCGGGAGATCCGTTACTGGATGGCCCGGCCGGCAAAAGGCAACCCGACGCCTGTCCTCGTAATGGGAATGTTCCCGTTAACAGGATTGGGGTCAACTGGAGATAGGCAGTGGACAGAGCGGAAAAACGCGAACTCGTCACGGGCCTGAATGAAGCGTTTTCGGGCGCTGGTTCAGTCGTCGTGGCCCACTACGCCGGTATCACCGTCGCGCAAATGAACGACCTTCGGTCGAAAATGCGTGTCGCCGGTGGCACCGTCAAAGTCGCGAAGAACCGTCTCGCCAAAATCGCTCTTCAGGGCACGGACTCCGCATCGATCATCGACCTGTTCAAGGGACAGACGCTGATCGCCTATTCGGAGGATCCGATTGCGGCGCCGAAGGTCGCGTCCGATTTCGCCAAGGGAAATGACAAGCTCGTCATTCTCGGCGGCGCAATGGGCACCACCTCGCTCAACGCCGACGGTGTGAAGGCACTCGCCACACTTCCGTCGCTCGATGAGCTGCGCGCCAGGCTGGTTGGCATGATCGCCACGCCGGCAACCCGGATCGCCCAGATCGTCAATGCGCCTGCGGCTTCGGTCGCGCGTGTCATCGGCGCTTACGCCCGGAAGGACGAGGCGGCATGAGGCCGTTCCTCGCTATCACAAACACACGTTCGAACCTTATGAAGGAATATTGCAATGGCTGATCTGGCAAAGATCGTAGACGACCTTTCGAAGCTGACCGTCCTCGAGGCGGCCGAGCTGTCGAAGCTTCTGGAAGAAAAGTGGGGCGTTTCCGCTGCTGCTCCGGTGGCGGTTGCTGCCGCCGGCGGTGCTGCGGCTGCTGCTGCTCCGGTCGAGGAAAAGACGGAATTCGACGTCGTCCTCACCGAGGCGGGTGCTCAGAAGATCAACGTCATCAAGGAAGTTCGCGCCATCACCGGTCTTGGCCTCAAGGAAGCCAAGGACCTGGTCGAGGCGGCTCCGAAGCCGGTCAAGGAAGCTGTTTCCAAGGCCGACGCGGACAAGTTCAAGGCCCAGCTGGAAGCAGCCGGCGCCAAGGTCGAACTGAAGTAAGCGTTTGATATCGGCGGGCGGCTTCGCGCCGTCCGCCGCTCCCTTGGCGCGAAGGGAGGCTGCGTAACGCGAAGAGTACGAAAACCTCTTTCCTGAGGGCCGTAAGCCGGCCTTCAGGAAACGGGTTTTCTCCCGTTTTGGCCGGCCACCGACAGGTGGCGGGTGAACAAATAAAGGCCGCCGCCGAAGGTGGCCGAGAATGCAAGGCGAGCCGCGGCGAGGCTCGCCCCGAGAATCGAGCTAAGGAGCGACGATGGCCCAGACACAAACTTTCAATGGCCGCAGACGCGTACGCAAATTCTTCGGAAAGATTCCGGAAGTTGCGGAGATGCCGAACCTGATCGAGGTTCAGAAGGCATCCTATGACCAGTTCCTGATGGTCGAGGAGCCCAAGGGCGGGCGTCCTGACGAGGGGCTGCAGGCGGTTTTCAAATCGGTGTTCCCGATTTCCGACTTTTCCGGCTCCTCGATGCTGGAATTCGTGAAGTACGAGTTCGAAGCACCGAAATTCGACGTTGACGAATGCCGTCAGCGCGACCTGACCTATGCCGCGCCACTCAAGGTGACGCTGCGCCTCATCGTGTTCGATATCGACGAGGATACCGGCGCCAAGTCGATCAAGGACATCAAGGAGCAGGACGTCTATATGGGCGACATGCCGCTCATGACCTTGAACGGCACCTTCATCGTCAATGGCACCGAGCGCGTCATCGTCTCGCAGATGCACCGTTCGCCGGGCGTCTTCTTCGACCATGACAAGGGCAAGTCGCACTCGTCGGGCAAGCTGCTGTTTGCCGCGCGCGTCATCCCCTATCGCGGATCGTGGCTCGACATCGAGTTCGACTCGAAGGACGTCGTGCACGCCCGCATCGACCGCCGCCGCAAGATTCCGGTGACGTCGCTGCTGATGGCGCTCGGCATGGACGCCGAGGAGATCCTGTCGACCTTCTACAACAAGATCACCTACAAGCGCGCCGGCGACCACTGGCGCATCCCGTTCAACGTCGAGCGTTTCCGCGGCCTCAAGGCTGTCGGCGACCTGGTCGATGCGGACACCAACGAGGTCGTCGTCGAGGCCGGCAAGAAGATCACCGCACGCCAGGCCCGTCAGCTCGGCGAAAAAGGTCTCAAGGCGATCAAGGCGACCGACGAGGATCTGCTCGGCAACTACCTTGCCGAGGACATCGTCAACTATGCGACCGGCGAGATTTTCCTCGAAGCCGGCGACGAGATCGACGAAAAGACGCTAAAAGTGCTTCTCGCCGCCGGCGACGACGAGATCAAGGTTCTCGACATCGACCACGTCAATGTCGGCGCCTATATCCGCAACACGCTCAACGTCGACAAGAACGAGAGCCGCCAGGACGCGCTGTTCGACATCTACCGGGTCATGCGCCCCGGCGAGCCGCCGACGCTGGAAACCGCCGAAGCCATGTTCAACTCGCTGTTCTTCGACAGCGAGCGCTATGATCTGTCGGCCGTCGGCCGTGTCAAGATGAACATGCGTCTCGAGCTCAAGGCCGAGGACACCGTGCGCGTGCTGCGCAAGGACGACATCCTGGCCGTGGTCAAGACGCTGGTCGAACTGCGTGATGGCAAGGGCGAGATCGACGACATCGACAATCTCGGCAATCGCCGCGTGCGCTCGGTCGGCGAGCTGATGGAGAACCAGTACCGCGTCGGCCTCTTGCGCATGGAGCGCGCGATCAAGGAACGCATGTCCTCGATCGAGATCGATACGGTGATGCCGCAGGACCTGATCAACGCCAAGCCGGCGGCTGCCGCCGTGCGCGAGTTCTTCGGTTCCTCGCAGCTGTCGCAGTTCATGGACCAGACCAACCCGCTATCGGAGATCACCCACAAGCGCCGTCTCTCGGCGCTTGGACCGGGTGGTCTGACCCGCGAGCGCGCCGGCTTCGAGGTGCGCGACGTGCATCCGACGCATTACGGCCGCATCTGCCCGATCGAGACGCCGGAAGGCCCGAACATCGGTCTGATCAACTCGCTGGCCACATTTGCGCGCGTCAACAAGTATGGCTTCATCGAGAGCCCGTACCGCAAGATCGTCAACGGCAAGCTGACCAATGAGGTCGTCTATCTCTCCGCGATGGAAGAGGCCAAGCACCACGTCGCGCAGGCCAATGCCGAGCTCGACAAGAATGGTGGTTTCGTCGACGAATTCGTCATTTGCCGCAATGCCGGCGAAGTGATGATGGCGCCGCGCGAAAACGTCGATCTGATGGACGTGTCGCCGAAGCAGATGGTGTCGGTGGCCGCGGCGCTGATCCCGTTCCTCGAGAACGACGACGCCAACCGCGCGCTGATGGGCTCGAACATGCAGCGTCAGGCCGTGCCGCTGGTGCGCGCCGAAGCGCCGTTCGTCGGCACCGGCATGGAGCCGATCGTCGCCCGTGACTCCGGCGCCGCCATCGGCGCCCGCCGGGGCGGCATCGTCGACCAGGTCGACGCGACGCGTATCGTCATCCGCGCCACCGAAGATCTCGATCCCGGCAAGTCGGGCGTCGACATCTACCGGCTGATGAAGTTCCAGCGTTCGAACCAGAACACCTGCATCAACCAGCGTCCGCTGGTGCGCATGGGCGACCTGGTCAACAAGGGCGACATCATCGCCGACGGCCCGTCGACCGAGCTCGGCGATCTGGCGCTCGGCCGCAACGTGCTGGTCGCGTTCATGCCGTGGAACGGCTACAACTACGAGGACTCGATCCTCTTGTCCGAGCGCATCGTCGCCGACGACGTCTTCACCTCGATCCACATCGAGGAGTTCGAGGTCATGGCGCGCGATACCAAGCTCGGGCCGGAGGAAATCACCCGCGACATCCCCAACGTCTCGGAAGAAGCGCTGAAGAACCTCGACGAGGCTGGCATCGTCTATATCGGTGCCGAAGTGCAGCCGGGCGACATCCTGGTCGGCAAGATCACGCCGAAGGGCGAAAGCCCGATGACGCCGGAAGAAAAGCTTCTGCGCGCCATTTTTGGCGAAAAGGCATCGGACGTGCGTGACACCTCCATGCGCATGCCGCCCGGGACCTTCGGCACCGTCGTCGAAGTGCGCGTCTTCAACCGCCACGGCGTGGAGAAGGACGAGCGCGCCATGGCGATCGAGCGCGAGGAGATCGAACGCCTCGCCAAGGACCGCGACGACGAGCAGGCGATCCTCGACCGCAACGTCTATTCGCGCCTGTCCGACGTTCTCGTCGGCAAGGATGCGATTGCCGGGCCGAAGGGTTTCAAGAAGGGCTCGAAGCTGTCGAAGGATACGCTCGACGAGTATCCGCGTTCGCAGTGGTGGCAGTTTGCGGTGGAGAACGAAAAGCTCCAGAGCGAACTGGAAGCCCTGCGCGGCCAGTACGACGATTCCAAGAAGGCGCTCGAACAGCGCTTCATGGACAAGGTCGAGAAGGTGCAGCGCGGCGACGAGATGCCTCCCGGCGTCATGAAGATGGTCAAGGTCTTCGTGGCCGTGAAGCGCAAGATGCAGCCCGGCGACAAGATGGCCGGTCGGCACGGCAACAAGGGTGTCGTGTCGCGGATCGTTCCGGTCGAGGACATGCCGTTCCTCGAGGACGGCACGCATGCCGATATCGTGCTCAACCCGCTGGGTGTGCCGAGCCGCATGAATGTCGGCCAAATCCTGGAGACGCATCTGGGCTGGGCTTGCGCCGGAATGGGCAGGAAGATCGGCGAGTTGATCGACGCCTACAAGACAGGCGGCGACATCAAGCCGCTGCGCAAGACGCTCGAGAGCTTCATGCCGGCCAACGACCGCAACGAGCCGGTCCGCGACTATGACGACGAAAGCGTCGTTCGCCTCAGCGAGCAGATGCGCCGCGGCGTCTCCATCGCGACACCGGTGTTCGACGGCGCGCACGAGGCCGACATCAACATCATGCTGGAGCAGGCGGGCCTGCACACCAGCGGTCAGTCGCAGCTCTATGACGGACGCACCGGCGAGCCGTTCGATCGCAAAGTGACGATGGGCTACATATATATGCTCAAGCTTCACCATCTTGTGGACGACAAGATCCACGCGCGTTCGATCGGGCCGTACTCGCTCGTTACCCAGCAGCCGCTGGGCGGCAAGGCGCAGTTCGGTGGCCAGCGCTTCGGCGAGATGGAGGTCTGGGCGCTCGAAGCGTACGGCGCCGCCTACACGCTGCAGGAGATGCTGACGGTGAAGTCGGACGACGTCGCCGGCCGCACCAAGGTCTACGAGGCGATCGTCAGAGGCGACGACACCTTCGAGGCCGGCATCCCCGAGAGCTTCAACGTTCTGGTCAAGGAAATGCGCTCTCTGGGCCTCAATGTCGAGCTGGAGAACACCAAGCTCGACGACAATCCGATCCGGCTGCCCGACGCGGCCGAATAAGCAAGACGCTTGGTCGCGGGAGAGGGCTCCCGCGACCGAGCGCACCAAATTTTCGACCGATGGTCGACCAAGTCGGCGGGCGTTTGGCCCGCGCTAGATGCAAGGGGTTTTCGATGACCCCGAAAAGGAGAACGGCATGAACCAAGAGGTCATGAATCTCTTCAATCCCCAGGCGCCTGCACAGGTGTTCGATTCCATCCGGATTTCGCTCGCCAGCCCTGAGAAGATTCTGTCCTGGTCGTTCGGCGAGATCAAGAAGCCGGAGACCATCAACTACCGCACCTTCAAGCCGGAGCGCGACGGCCTGTTCTGCGCGCGCATTTTCGGTCCGATCAAGGACTACGAATGCCTGTGCGGCAAGTACAAGCGCATGAAGTACAAGGGCGTCATCTGCGAGAAGTGCGGCGTCGAAGTCACGCTGTCGCGCGTCCGTCGCGAGCGCATGGGCCATATCGAGCTGGCCGCGCCGGTCGCCCATATCTGGTTCCTGAAGTCGCTGCCGTCGCGTATCGGCACGCTGCTCGACATGACGCTGAAGGACATCGAGCGCGTTCTCTACTTCGAGAACTACATCGTCACCGAGCCCGGCCTGACCGCGCTGAAGGAGCACCAGCTTCTCAGCGAGGAAGAGTACATGATGGCCGTCGACGAATATGGCGAGGATTCGTTCACCGCCATGATCGGCGCCGAGGCCATCCACGACCTTCTGGCCGGCATGGACCTGGAGAAGATCGCCGGCGACCTGCGTTCGGAGCTGGCTTCGACCACGTCCGAGCTCAAGCAGAAGAAGTATCTGAAGCGGCTCAAGGTCGTCGAGAACTTCATGGAGTCCGGCAACCGTCCGGAATGGATGATCATGAAGGTGGTCCCGGTGATCCCGCCGGACCTGCGCCCGCTGGTTCCCCTGGACGGCGGCCGCTTCGCCACGTCCGATCTCAACGATCTCTATCGCCGCGTCATCAACCGCAACAACCGCCTGAAGCGGCTGATCGAGCTGCGCGCGCCCGGCATCATCGTGCGCAATGAAAAGCGCATGCTGCAGGAAGCCGTCGACGCGTTGTTCGACAACGGCCGTCGCGGCCGCGTCATCACCGGCGCCAACAAGCGTCCGCTGAAGTCGCTGTCCGACATGCTGAAGGGCAAGCAGGGCCGGTTCCGCCAGAACCTGCTCGGCAAGCGCGTTGACTATTCCGGCCGCTCGGTCATCGTGACCGGTCCGGAGCTCAAGCTGCACCAGTGCGGCTTGCCGAAGAAGATGGCGCTCGAACTGTTCAAGCCCTTCATCTATGCCCGTCTCGACGCCAAGGGTTATTCCTCGACCGTCAAGCAGGCGAAGAAGCTGGTCGAGAAGGAGCGTCCGGAGGTCTGGGATATCCTCGACGAGGTCATCCGCGAGCATCCGGTGCTCCTGAACCGTGCGCCGACGCTGCACCGCCTCGGCATCCAGGCGTTCGAGCCGATCCTGATCGAAGGCAAGGCGATCCAGCTTCACCCGCTGGTCTGCACGGCCTTCAACGCTGACTTCGACGGCGACCAGATGGCGGTTCACGTGCCGCTGTCGCTGGAAGCACAGCTTGAAGCCCGCGTGCTGATGATGTCGACCAACAACATCCTGCACCCGGCTTCCGGCGCGCCGATCATCGTGCCGTCGCAGGACATGGTCCTGGGTCTCTACTATCTCTCGATCGTCAACCAGAACGAGCCGGGCGAGGGCATGGTGTTTGCCGACATGGGCGAACTCCAGCACGCGCTCGAGACCAAGGCGGTGACGCTGCACTCCAAGATCAAGGGCCGCTTCCGCTCGGTCGATGCGGACGGCAAGGTCGTGTCGAAGATCTACGACACCACGCCCGGCCGCATGATCATCGGCGAGCTTCTGCCGAAGAACGTCAATGTGCCGTACGAGACCGCCAACCAGGAGATGACCAAGAAGAACATCTCCAAGATGATCGACACCGTCTACCGCCATTGCGGTCAGAAGGAGACGGTCATTTTCTGCGATCGCATCATGGCCCTCGGCTTCAGCCACGCCTGCCGCGCCGGCATTTCGTTCGGCAAGGACGACATGCTGATCCCGGATGCCAAGATCAAGCTGGTTTCCGACACCGAGGCCTTGGCCAAGGAATACGAGCAGCAGTACAATGACGGCCTGATCACGCAGGGCGAGAAGTACAACAAGGTCGTCGACGCCTGGGCCAAGTGCTCGGAAAAGGTCGCCGACGAGATGATGGCCCGCATCAAGGCGGTCGAGTTCGAGGACAATGGCCGTCAAAAGCCGATGAACTCGATCTACATGATGTCGCACTCCGGTGCGCGCGGCTCGCCCACCCAGATGCGCCAGCTTGCCGGTATGCGCGGCCTGATGGCCAAGCCGAGCGGTGAGATCATCGAGACGCCGATCATCTCCAACTTCAAGGAAGGCCTGACCGTGCTCGAGTATTTCAACTCGACCCACGGCGCCCGCAAGGGTCTGGCCGACACCGCCTTGAAGACGGCGAACTCGGGTTACCTCACCCGTCGTCTGGTCGACGTGGCGCAGGACTGCATCGTCAACTCCGTCGACTGCGGCACCGACAAGGGCCTCACCATGCAGCCGATCGTCGATGCCGGCCAGGTCGTCGCTTCCGTCGGCCAGCGGGTTCTCGGCCGCACGGCGCTCGACGACATCACGCATCCGGTGTCGGGTGAGGTTCTGGTCAAGGCCGGAACCCTGATGGACGAACGCGACGTCGAGCAGATCGAAAAGGCCGGCGTCCAGTCGGTCCGCATCCGCTCGGCGCTGACCTGCGACGTCAGGGTCGGTGTCTGCGCGGTCTGCTACGGACGCGATCTGGCCCGCGGCACCCCGGTCAACCAGGGCGAGGCTGTCGGCGTCATCGCGGCGCAGTCGATCGGCGAGCCGGGGACCCAGCTCACCATGCGTACCTTCCACATGGGCGGTACGGCGCAGGTGGTGGACTCGTCGTTCCTTGAAGCCTCGTATGAGGGCAAGGTCGAGATCCGCAACCGCAACGTGGTGCGCAACTCCGACGGCCAGCAGATGGTCATGGGCCGCAACATGGCGGTGCTGATCCTCGACGAGGCCGGCAAAGAGCGCGCCACGCACCGCCTCACCTATGGCTCGCGCATCTTCGTGGACGATGGCGACAAGGTGAAGCGCGGCCAGCGCATCGCCGAGTGGGATCCCTATACCCGCCCGGTCCTCACCGAAATCGAGGGCAAGGTGGCGTTCGAGGATCTGGTCGACGGCATTTCCGTCCAGGAAACGGCCGACGAATCGACCGGCATCACCAAGCGCGAGGTCATCGACTGGCGTTCGACGCCACGCGGCAACGACCTCAAGCCGGCGATCGTCGTCCAGGACGCCAAGGGCAAGGTCGGCAAACTGTCGAAGGGCGGCGACGCTCGCTTCCTGCTCTCGGTCGAGGCCATTCTTTCGGTCGAGCCGGGTGCACAGGTTCGCCCCGGCGACGTGCTGGCGCGTATCCCGATGGAAAGCGCCAAGACCAAGGACATCACCGGTGGTCTGCCGCGTGTTGCCGAACTGTTCGAGGCACGCCGTCCGAAGGATCACGCCATCATCGCCGAGATCGATGGCACGATCCGCTTCGGCCGCGACTACAAGAACAAGCGACGCATCATCATCGAGCCGCATGACTCGACGCTTGAGCCGGTCGAATACCTGATCCCGAAGGGCAAGCCGTTCCATCTCCAGGACGGCGACGTCATCGAGAAGGGCGACTACATCCTCGACGGCAATCCGGCGCCGCACGACATCCTGGCGATCAAGGGCGTGGAGGCGCTTGCGTCCTACCTCGTCAACGAGATCCAGGAGGTCTACCGTCTGCAGGGCGTGTCGATCAACGACAAGCACATCGAGGTGATCGTTCGCCAGATGCTGCAGAAGGTCGAGATCACCGCGCAGGGCGACTCGACCTACATTCCGGGCGACCACGTCGACGTGATCGAGCTGGAAGAGGTCAACGAGCGCCTGGTCGAAGACGGCAAGAAGCCGGCCGAAGGCCAGCCGGTACTGTTGGGCATCACCAAGGCCTCGCTGCAGACGCCGTCCTTCATCTCGGCCGCCTCCTTCCAGGAGACGACCAGGGTGCTGACCGAAGCGGCGGTTGCCGGCAAAACCGACATGCTGCAGGGGCTGAAGGAAAACGTCATCGTCGGCCGTCTGATCCCGGCCGGCACCGGCGGCACGATGAGCCAGATCCGGCGCATCGCCACCTCGCGCGACGAGCTGATCATCGACGAGCGCCGCAAGGCGTCAGGCGTCGAGGTCGCCGACCCGATGCTGACCGACATGGCTTCCGCCGCGCAGTAAGCGCGGCGGGTAAGATCTCAGGCAACGAAGCCGTCGGGGCAACCCGGCGGCTTTTTTGCATGTTGAGTTGGCGACGAACTGGAGGAGGCGTCGTCGAGTGTTGCGACTTGTTTCGATCGTCCGGCGCCGCCCCTCATTGCCCTGCCGGGCATTTCTCCCCGTAAACGGGGAGAAAGAAGCTGGCCGCAACCTTGGCGCTCTTTCTGCGACGGTGGAGATTGGCGAAATCTTTGATGACGGCGTCCTTCTCCCCGTTCACGGGGAGAAGATGGCGGCAGCCAGATGAGGGGCGGCGCGGCGATTGCAGAATGTCAGGACCGGAGAAGGCCACTCCTTGCAGCGCCGCGGCGTCAATCGAAAAACGCTTCCACCACATTGCGCTTGCCGAGCATAAAAGCGTCGGCGACATGCTGCAACGGAGCGAGATCGACGTCGGAAACGCCGGCGCGCACAATCTCGGCGAAGCGCTTGTAGAGCATCGGATATTCGGCTTCCGGCTTGTCGTGAACGACGCGGCCGTCGACCGCGAGTTTTGCGCCGCCGCCAGAAAGCACCATCGCGCCCTTGTCCGTCTCGGCCAGGATGTCCCAGCTTTGCGGGCCGGTCTGGCGCCAGTCGAGTTCCATCGCCACCGGCAAGCCGTTCGAGGTGCGGAAGGCGATGTGCGCGGCGATCGGGGCGGCGCGGTTTTCGGGAAAATCGAGGATCGCCGAGGTGATGAACATCGCCGGCAATATGTGGGTCGCGATCGACAGCGCGTTGATGCCGGGATCGAACACGCCGAAGCCGCCTGGAGCCCAGATCCAGTCCTGGTTCGGGTGCCAGCGGCGCACGTCCTCCTTCCAGTTGATGGCGGCCGACCTGATCTGGGTCGAGCCTAAAAATGCGCGCGCCGCTTCCACCGCCGGCGCATAGCGCGAATGCCAGCTGGCGAACAGCGAGACGCCGTTTGCCGCGGCCAGTGCTTTCAGGTCTTCGACCTCGCTGACCGTGGCGCCGGGTGGCTTTTCCAGAAAAACATGCTTTTTTGCTTCGAGTGCCGTCCGCGCGGCGTCGTAGCGGAACTGCGGCGGCATGCAGAGCGATACGGCCTCGAGCTCCGGCACGGCGTCGAGCATCGCCTCGATATCAGGAAAATTCGCGATGCCGTCCACCTTGCCGTGCCGGCTGGCGGCGGCGGTGAGCAGGTAGTCGCGGTCCTTGGCCAGGGCCGGCAGGTGCTGGTCGCGAACAATCTTTCCCACGCCGACGATGCCGAGCTTGATGGGACCGCTATTCAGGGACATGGGAACTCCGCAGGTTGATATTGCGCTTGGTTCTTAGCAGAGAACCGATGCCGGGCAAGCAGTGCCAGACCGCGACGGCCCCAAACCGCGACGGCCAGGGACATGGCTGGTCACAGCGGCACGTCGAAGGTGACGATCGACACTTCGCCTTCAAGCGCGCCCTGATAGGCCGACAAATGCGGCTCTTCGTCGGGCACGCCGTCCAGGTCGCCGATCTGGTCGAGCTCCGCCTCGGCGTAGCCTTCGGCCGCGAGTGATTCGAGCGCCCGGCGCACCGCCGAATCGTCGTCGGGCGCGACCAGCATGAGGTGGACGCCTTCCGGCTTGCCGCCCTTTCTTTTCCACGCCCGGCCGGTGATGATGGTGACCGGGCGCTCATCATTGTCGTTCACGGGCCGATTCCTCCGGGCGAGGGGATTTGCGCTGTTCATGTCGCTTTTTCGCATGAAGCGTGGATATGCAACAGCCGAGGGCCGGTCACTTTCTTCCTTGCTCTTGCAAAATGGCGAAAGAAAATTACATGCGCTTTTCGCATGGCTGCCAAGCCTCGGTTTCAGCGTAATATTTGGTGCTCCGGGGTTGACGGGCAACAGGCTTGCGAGTAGAAGCCGCCCAGTCAGAACCGATGTGAGGCTCTCCCTTCCGAAGCGACACGCTTTGGAGTTTGCCTCAAACAGGGTTCGTTTTACGAGCGAAAAGACATTTCCGGCGTGCATGAAGCGGTTTCCGCTTCCTCTGCCATTTGTTCGGGCAAGACCGCGAGGCGCGGTTTGTGGCCCGACTTTGCGTATGGAAATGACGCTTTGAGCGGCCCTGACCGGGCGAGACACGGAATTGAGAGACAAGAGGGTTTAATGCCTACCGTCAACCAGCTGATCCGCAAGCCGCGCATTGCGCCGGTGAAGCGCAACAAGGTCCCGGCCATGCAGCAGAACCCGCAGAAGCGGGGCGTCTGCACGCGCGTCTATACAACGACGCCGAAGAAGCCGAACTCGGCGCTGCGCAAGGTGGCCAAGATCCGCCTGACCAATGGTTTTGAAGTGATCGGCTACATCCCCGGCGAAGGCCACAACCTTCAGGAGCACTCGGTGGTGATGATCCGCGGCGGCCGCGTCAAGGATCTTCCGGGCGTCCGCTACCATATTATCCGCGGCGTGCTCGACACGCAGGGTGTGAAGAACCGCAAGCAGCGCCGTTCGAAATACGGCGCCAAGCGTCCGAAGTGACCGAAGCGTAGCCAAGGTCATCCCGGACGGCGCCAGGCGACGATCCGGGATCCAGGCCACCACGCAGAATTGAGGCAGAGAAAAAATGTCCCGTCGTCACAGTGCAGAAAAGCGTGAGATCAATCCGGACCCGAAGTTCGGCGATCTGATCGTCACCAAGTTCATGAACGCCGTCATGTATGACGGCAAGAAGTCGGTTGCCGAGACAATCGTCTACGGCGCGCTCGACCAGGTCCAGTCCAAGACCAAACAGGAGCCGGTCACCGTCTTCCATCAGGCGCTCGACAATGTCGCGCCGCATGTGGAAGTGCGTTCGCGCCGCGTCGGCGGCGCCACCTACCAGGTTCCGGTCGACGTGCGCCCCGAGCGCCGTCAGGCGCTGGCCATCCGCTGGTTGATCGCCGCCGCCCGCAACCGCAACGAGACCACGATGGTCGACCGCCTCTCCGGCGAGCTGATGGACGCGGCCAACAACCGCGGCACCGCCGTTAAGAAGCGTGAAGACACCCACAAGATGGCAGAAGCCAACCGCGCCTTCGCGCACTACCGCTGGTAAAGCGCGAACGAGACTGAAGAGGCACCTCCCATGGCCCGCGAATACAAAATCGAAGACTACCGCAATTTCGGTATCATGGCGCATATCGACGCCGGCAAGACGACGACCACCGAGCGCGTCCTCTACTACACGGGCAAGTCGCACAAGATCGGCGAAGTCCATGACGGCGCTGCCACCATGGACTGGATGGAGCAGGAGCAGGAACGCGGCATCACCATCACGTCCGCCGCGACCACGACCTTCTGGAAGGCTCGTGACGGCAAGATGCACCGCTTCAACATCATCGACACTCCCGGCCACGTCGACTTCACCATCGAGGTCGAGCGTTCGCTGCGCGTGCTCGATGGCGCCATTGCGCTGCTCGACGCCAACGCCGGTGTCGAGCCGCAGACGGAGACCGTCTGGCGCCAGGCCGACAAGTACCGCGTGCCGCGCATGATCTTCTGCAACAAGATGGACAAGATCGGCGCGGATTTCTATCGCTCGGTCGAAATGATCGGCTCGCGCCTCGGTGCGCAGGCTGTCGTCATGCAGCTGCCGATCGGCGCCGAGACCGAGTTCAAGGGTGTCGTCGATCTCGTCGAGATGAACGCGCTGGTCTGGCGCGACGAGACGCTGGGCGCCGCCTGGGACGTCGTCGAGATCCCGGACGACCTTAGGGCACGTGCCGAAGAATATCGCGAGAAGATGATCGAGGCCGCCGTCGAAATGGACGAGACGGCGCTCGAGAATTACCTCGAAGGCAAGATGCCCAGCAATGACGAGATCCGCGCCCTGATCCGCAAGGGCACCATCGCGGTGAAGTTCTACCCGATGTTCTGCGGCTCGGCCTTCAAGAACAAGGGCGTGCAGCCGCTGCTCGACGCAGTCGTCGAATATCTGCCGTCGCCGGCCGACGTTCCGGCCATCAAGGGCGTCGATGCCAAGACCGACGCCGAGATCGAGCGTCACGCCGACGACAGCGAGCCGCTGTCGATGCTCGCCTTCAAGATCATGAACGACCCGTTCGTCGGCTCGCTCACCTTTGCCCGCATCTATTCGGGCAAGCTCACCAAGGGCATCTCGGTCGACAATACGGTGAAGGGCAAGAAGGAGCGCATCGGCCGCATGCTGCAGATGCATGCGAATTCGCGCGCTGACGTCGAAGAGGCTTTCGCCGGCGACATCGTTGCTTTGGCCGGCCTCAAGGACACGACGACTGGCGACACGCTCTGCGATCCGCTGCATCCGGTCATCCTCGAGCGCATGGAATTCCCCGATCCGGTCATCCAGATCGCGATCGAGCCGAAGACCAAGAACGACCAGGAGAAGATGGGCCTTGCGCTGCATCGCCTGGCCGCCGAGGACCCGTCCTTCCGCGTCAAGACCGACGAGGAAAGCGGCCAGACCATCATCTCCGGCATGGGCGAACTCCACCTCGACATCATCGTCGACCGCATGCGTCGCGAGTTCAAGGTCGAGGCCAATGTCGGCGCGCCGCAGGTGGCCTATCGCGAGACGATCACCCGCAGGCACGAGCAGGACTACACCCACAAGAAGCAGACCGGCGGCACCGGCCAGTTCGCCCGTGTCAAGATCCTGTTCGAGCCGAATCCGGAAAGCAGCGAATTCCTGTTCGAATCCAAGATCGTCGGCGGCGCTGTGCCGAAGGAATACATCCCCGGTGTCGAAAAGGGCATCAACAGCGTCATGACCTCCGGCCCGTTCGCCGGCTTCCCGATGATCGGCGTCAAGGCGACGCTGATCGACGGCGCCTACCATGATGTCGACTCCTCGGTGCTCGCCTTCGAAATCGCCGGCCGTGCCTGCTTCCGTGAAGCGGCGCCCAAGCTTGGCGTGCAGTTGCTCGAGCCGATCATGAAGGTCGAAGTGGTGACGCCGGAAGATTACGTCGGCAGCGTCATCGGTGATCTGAACGGCCGTCGCGGCCAGATTCAGGGCCAGGAATCGCGCGGCGTGGCGGTGGTTGTCAACGCCATGGTGCCGCTCGCCAACATGTTCAAATACGTCGACAATTTGCGCTCGATGAGCCAGGGCCGCGCGGCCTACACGATGCAGTTCGATCACTACGAGCCGGTCCCCACCGCGGTCGCTCAGGAAGTCCAGAAGAAATACGCGTAACCCCAACGGGTTGCAGCGCTAACTTAATTCAAAGCCCGCACGGGCGAGCAGGAATGGAGAGATCACATGGCAAAAGGTAAATTCGAGCGTACAAAGCCTCATGTGAACATCGGCACGATTGGCCATGTCGATCATGGCAAGACGTCGCTGACGGCGGCGATCACCAAGTATTTTGGCGAATACAAGCGCTACGACCAGATCGATGCGGCGCCCGAAGAGAAGGCGCGCGGCATCACCATCTCGACGGCGCATGTCGAATACGAGACGGCCAACCGCCACTACGCCCATGTCGACTGCCCCGGCCACGCCGACTATGTCAAGAACATGATCACCGGTGCTGCGCAGATGGACGGCGCGATCCTGGTCGTGTCGGCCGCCGACGGCCCGATGCCGCAGACCCGCGAGCACATCCTGCTGGCCCGCCAGGTCGGCGTGCCGTCGATCGTGGTGTTCTTGAACAAGGTCGACCAGGTCGACGACGCCGAGCTGCTCGAGCTGGTCGAGCTCGAGGTGCGTGAGCTGTTGACCAAGAACGAGTTCCCCGGCGACGACATTCCGATCGTCAAGGGTTCGGCGCTTGCGGCTTTGGAAGATTCCGACAAGAAGATCGGCGAGGATTCGATCCGCGAATTGATGGCTGCGGTCGACGACTACATCCCGACGCCGGTTCGCCCGCTCGACAAGCCGTTCCTGATGCCGATCGAGGACGTGTTCTCGATCTCTGGTCGTGGCACGGTTGTGACCGGCCGCGTCGAGCGCGGCGTGGTCAAGGTCGGCGAGGAGCTTGAGATCGTCGGCATCCGTCCGACCACCAAGACGACCTGCACCGGCGTCGAGATGTTCCGCAAGCTGCTCGACCAGGGCCAGGCCGGCGACAACATCGGCGCGCTGCTGCGCGGTGTCGACCGCGAAGGTGTCGAGCGCGGCCAGGTTCTGGCCAAGCCGGGCACGGTCAAGCCGCACAAGAAGTTCGTCGCCGAGGCCTACATCCTGACCAAGGACGAGGGTGGCCGTCACACGCCGTTCTTCACCAACTACCGGCCGCAGTTCTACTTCCGCACGACCGACGTGACCGGCATCGTGTCGCTGCCGGAAGGCACCGAGATGGTGATGCCTGGCGACAACATCACCGTCGATGTCGAGCTGATCGTGCCGATCGCCATGGAAGAGAAGCTGCGCTTCGCCATCCGTGAAGGCGGCCGCACCGTCGGTGCCGGCATCGTCGTCACCATCAAAGAGTAATTTGGACTTAAACCGATCTGTCGCGGGCGCTGCCCGCGCCGCGCCAGAACAAGGAAGTGACGCATGAACGGACAGAATATCCGCATCCGCCTGAAGGCGTTTGATCACCGGGTGCTTGACGCCTCGACGCGGGAAATCGTGTCGACGGCCAAGCGCACCGGCGCCAACGTCCGCGGCCCCATTCCGCTGCCGACGCGGATCGAAAAGTTCACGGTCAACCGGTCGCCTCACGTCGACAAGAAGAGCCGCGAGCAGTTCGAGATGCGCACGCACAAGCGTCTGCTCGACATCGTCGATCCGACCCCGCAGACGGTCGACGCTTTGATGAAGCTCGATCTTGCCGCCGGTGTCGACGTCGAGATCAAGCTCTAAGGAACCAGAGCGGCGGGGCGACCCGGAACTCTGAAGGAACAAGAGGCGTGGAGGGGCGACAAGCCCCGACAGGGAACTCTGAAGGAACAAGAGGCGTGGAGGGGCGACAGCCCCGACAGGGAACTCTAAAGGAATGAACCGATGCGTTCAGGTGTGATTGCAAAGAAGGTGGGAATGACCCGCATCTACAACGATGCCGGGGAACATGTTCCCGTCACCGTTCTCCAGATGGAGAACTGCCAGGTCGTGGCGCAGCGCACGCAGGAGAAGAACGGCTATACCGCCGTCCAGCTCGGCGTTGGCCTTGCCAAGGTGAAGAACACGTCGAAGGCGATGCGCGGCCATTTCGCGACCGCTTCCGTCGAGCCGAAGGCCAAGGTTGCCGAATTCCGCGTCTCCGCCGACAACATGATCGATGTCGGCGCCGAGATCACCGTCGATCATTTCGTCGTCGGACAGAAGGTCGATGTGACGGGAACCACGATCGGCAAGGGTTTCCAGGGCGTCATCAAGCGGCACCACATGGGCGGCGGCCGCGCGACCCACGGCAACTCGGTCTCGCACCGTACGCACGGCTCGACCGGCCAGCGCCAGGACCCGGGCAAGGTGTTCAAGGGCAAGCATATGGCCGGCCACATGGGTGACACCCGCGTCACCACGCAGAATGTCGAGGTCGTCTCGACCGATGCCGATCGCGGTCTGATCCTGATCCGCGGCGCGGTTCCCGGTTCGAAGGGCGCCTGGATCCTGGTCCGTGACGCAGCCAAGGTTGCGCTGCCGGCCAATGCGCCGAAGCCCGCCGCAATCCGCGCCATTGCAACCAATGATGGCGCCAAGAACGATGCCCCGGCCACAGTAGATGCCCCGGCCACAGAGGGAGCGGAATAATGGACCTCAAGATCACAACGCTTGGCGGCAAGGACGCCGGCAAGGTGAAACTCTCCGAGGAGATTTTCGGCCTTGATCCGCGCGAGGACATCCTGCAGCGCGTCGTGCGCTGGCAGCTTGCCAAGAAGCAGCAGGGCACGCACAAGACCAAGGGTCGCGCCGAGATCGCCCGCACCGGCGCCAAGATGTACAAGCAGAAGGGTACGGGCCGCGCCCGTCACCATTCGGCACGCGCTCCGCAGTTCCGCGGCGGCGGCAAGGCCCACGGCCCGGTCGTCCGCAGCCACGAGCACGATTTGCCGAAGAAGGTGCGTGCGCTGGGCCTCAAGCATGCTCTCTCGGCCAAGGCCAAGAGCGCCTCGCTCATCATCATCGATGAGCTGATGCTGACCGAGGCCAAGACCAAGGCGCTGATCGCGAACTTCGCGACGCTGGGCCTGTCCAACGCCCTGCTGATCGGCGGCGCCGAGCTCGACAAGAATTTTAAGCTGGCGGCGACGAACATCCCGAACATCGACGTGCTGCCCATCCAGGGCATCAACGTCTACGACATTCTGCGCCGCGGCACGCTGGTCCTTTCGAAGGCCGCCGTCGAGGCTCTCGAGGAGCGCTTCAAATGACCGACCTTCGTCACTACGACGTGATCGTCTCGCCGGCGATCACCGAAAAGTCGACCATGGCTTCCGAGCAGAACCAGGTCGTCTTCAACGTCGCCAAGAAGGCGTCGAAGCCGGAAATCAAGGCTGCCGTCGAAGCGCTGTTCGGCGTCAAGGTGATGGCCGTGAACACGCTTGTCCGCAAGGGCAAGATCAAGCGCTTCCGCGGCACGATCGGCCGCCAGAGCGACGTCAAGAAGGCGATCGTGACGCTGGCCGACGGCCAGTCGATCGACGTCGCGACGGGTCTCTGAGCAAGACCGCGAGGACAACAGACATGGCACTGAAAAAATTCAACCCGATAACGCCGAGCACCCGCCAGCTGGTCATCGTCGACCGCTCGGGCCTCTACAAGGGCAAGCCCGTCAAGGGCCTGACCCAGGGCCTGACCAAATCGGGCGGCCGCAACAATTACGGCCGCATCACCGCCCGCTTCATCGGCGGCGGTCACAAGCGTACGTACCGGATCATCGACTTCAAGCGCCGCAAGTTCGACATTGTCGGCACGGTCGAGCGTATCGAATACGATCCGAACCGCAGCGCCTTCATCGCGCTGATCAAGTATGACGATGGCGAGCTGTCCTACATCATCGCTCCGCAGCGCCTTGCTGCCGGCGACAAGATCGTGGCCGGCGAAGCGGTTGACGTGAAGCCGGGCAATGCGATGCCGCTGGCCTCGATGCCGGTCGGCACGATCGTCCACAACATCGAGCTGAAGCCGGGCAAGGGTGCCCAGGTTGCCCGTTCGGCCGGCGGTTATGCCCAGCTCGTCGGCCGTGACCAGGGCATGGCGATCCTGCGCCTCAACTCCGGCGAGCAGCGTGTCGTCCACGGCTCGTGCATGGCCACTGTCGGCGCCGTGTCCAACCCGGACCACGGCAACATCAATGACGGCAAGGCAGGCCGCACGGTGTGGCGGGGAAAACGTCCGCACAACCGCGGCGTGACCATGAACCCGGTCGACCATCCGCACGGCGGCGGCGAAGGCCGCACCTCGGGTGGCCGCCATCCGGTTTCGCCTTGGGGCAAGCCGACCAAGGGCAAGAAGACGCGGTCCAATAAGGCGACCGACAAGTTCATCCTGCGCTCGCGCCATCAGCGCAAGAGCTAAGAAGAGGTAACGCCAAGTGACTCGTTCGATTTGGAAAGGCCCCTTCATTGACGGCTACCTTCTCAAGAAGGTGGACAAGGTTCGTGAAGGTGGTCGCAATGAGGTGATCAAGATGTGGAGCCGTCGCTCCACCATCCTGCCGCAGTTCGTCGGCTTCACCTTCGGTGTCTACAACGGCCAGAAGCACGTTCCCGTTTCGGTGAACGAGGACATGGTCGGTCACAAGTTCGGTGAATTCGCTCCGACCCGGACCTATTACGGTCACGGCGCGGATAAGAAGGCGAAGAGGAAATAATCATGGGCAAGGCCAAAGCTCCGCGCAGGCTTGCTGACAACGAAGCGCGCGCCGTGTTGCGCACGATCCGTATCAGCCCGCAGAAGCTGAACCTGGTTGCCGCGCTGATCCGCGGCAAGAAGGTCGCGACAGCGCTTTCCGATCTCGAATTCTCGGCCAAGCGGATTTCCGGCACGGTCAAGAAGACGCTGGAATCGGCGATCGCCAACGCGGAAAACAACCACGACCTCGACGTCGATGCGCTGATTGTGGCGGAAGCCTATGTCGGCAAGTCGATCGTCATGAAGCGGTTCCATGCCCGTGGCCGTGGCCGCGCCAGCCGTATCGAGAAGCCGTTCTCGCACCTCACGATCGTCGTTCGTGAAGTCGAAGAAAAAGTGGAGGCCGCATAATGGGCCAGAAAATCAATCCGATCGGTCTGCGTCTCGGCATCAACCGCACCTGGGATTCGCGCTGGTTCGCCAACACCGGCGAATACGGCAAGCTGCTGCATGAGGACATCAAGATCCGCAAGTATCTTGAAAAGGAACTCAAGCAGGCTGCGATTTCGAAGGTCGTGATCGAGCGTCCGCACAAGAAGTGCCGCGTCACCATCCATGCGGCGCGTCCGGGCCTGATCATCGGCAAGAAGGGCGCCGACATCGAGAAGCTTCGCAGGAAGCTGATGGAGATGACGAAGTCCGAGACGCATTTGAACATCGTCGAAGTGCGTAAGCCCGAGATCGACGCGACGTTGGTCGCCCAGTCGATCGCCCAGCAGCTCGAGCGCCGTATCGCGTTCCGCCGCGCCATGAAGCGCGCCGTGCAGTCGGCGATGCGCCTCGGTGCCGAAGGCATCCGCATCAACTGCGCCGGCCGTCTCGGCGGCGCCGAGATCGCGCGCATGGAATGGTATCGCGAAGGTCGCGTGCCGCTGCATACGCTGCGCGCCGACGTCGACTACGGCACGGCCGAAGCACACACCGCCTACGGCATCTGCGGTGTCAAGGTCTGGGTGTTCAAGGGCGAAATCCTCGAGCACGACCCGATGGCTTCGGAGCGCCGCGCCACCGAGGGCGATCATGCGCATGGCGGTGGTGGTGAGCGCGAACGCGGTCGCCGTCGCGAAAACGCCTGAGACAGTTGAGAATTTGGAGTTAGAACGATGCTGCAGCCAAAGCGCACAAAGTTCCGCAAGCAGTTCAAGGGTCGTATCCACGGTGCCGCCAAGGGTGGCACCAATCTGGATTTCGGCGGTTTCGGGCTGAAGGCGCTTGAGCCGAACCGCGTCACCGCGCGTGAGATCGAGGCGGCCCGCCGCGCGATCACCCGCGAGATGAAGCGCGCCGGCCGTGTCTGGATCCGTATCTTTCCGGACGTGCCGGTGACGTCGAAGCCGACCGAAGTCCGCATGGGCAAGGGCAAGGGCGCGGTCGATTACTGGGCGGCGCGCGTCAAGCCCGGCCGGATCATGTTCGAGATCGACGGCGTCAATGAGGAAACCGCCCGTGAGGCGCTGCGTCTCGGCGCGGCCAAGCTCTCGGTCAGGACGCGCTTCGTACAGCGCATCGCAGAATAAGGACGGGCTGATCATGAAAGCCGAAGACATCCGGACCAAGACCCAGGACCAGCTGACCGACGAGTTGGCCAGCCTGAAGAAGGAGCAGTTCAACCTGCGCTTCCAGAAGGCCACCGGCCAGCTCGAGAAGACCGCGCGCGTGAGGCAGGTCCGCAAGGACATTGCGCGTATCAAGACCATCGCTGCGGAAAAGTCCGCGGCTAAGAAGGCTTAAGGACGAAAACCATGCCAAAGCGCATTCTGCAGGGCACCGTCGTCAGCGACAAAAACGAGAAGACGGTTGTCGTCAAGGTCGAACGGCGCTTCACGCATCCCGTGATGAAGAAGACCGTGCGCATGACCAAGAAGTACAAGGCGCACGACGAGAACAACGCCCACAAGGTCGGCGATCAGGTGTTCATCCAGGAATCGAAGCCGATTTCCAAGGACAAACGCTGGACCGTCGTGTCTTCGGACCAGGCGTAAACAACGAATTTTGGACAGACCGGGGAGGGGCTTTGCGCCCGTCCCGCTAGAAGAGAAGAAGGCGGCCAGTCATGATTCAGATGCAAACAAACCTCGACGTCGCGGATAATTCCGGCGCCCGTCGTGTCATGTGCATCAAGGTGCTGGGCGGTTCGAAGCGGAAATACGCTTCCGTGGGCGACATCATCGTGGTGTCGATCAAGGAAGCCATCCCGCGCGGCCGCGTCAAGAAGGGCGATGTGATGAAGGCGGTCGTGGTTCGCACGGCCAAGGACATCCGCCGCCCGGACGGCAGCGTGATCCGTTTCGACAAGAACGCGGCCGTTCTCGTCGACAACAAGAAAGAGCCGATCGGCACGCGTATCTTCGGACCGGTTCCGCGCGAACTCCGCGCCAAGAACCACATGAAGATCATCTCGCTCGCGCCTGAAGTGCTGTAAGGAGCCGGACCAATGCAGAAGATTAGAAAAGGCGACAAGGTCGTCGTGCTGGCCGGCAAGGACAAGGGCCGTTCGGGCGAAGTCCTCTCGGTACAGCCGAAGGAAGACACCGCGCTGGTGCGCGGCGTCAACATGATCCGTCGTCACCAGAAGCAGTCCCAGTCCCAAGAGGGCGGGATCATCACCAAGGAAGCGCCGATCCAGCTGTCGAACATCGCGCTGGCCGACCCCAAGGATGGCAAGCCGACCCGTGTCGGCTTCATCTTCCAGAAGGACGGCAAGAAGGTGCGCGTCGCCAAGCGCTCGGGAGAAGTCATCAATGGCTAAGGCTCAAACCAAGCAGGCGACTGCCCAGAACACGCCGCGCCTCAAGCAGGTCTACAACGAGACCATCCGCAAGGCGCTGCAGGAGCAGTTCGGCTACGAGAACGAGATGCAGGTTCCGCGCATCGACAAGATCGTGCTGAACATGGGCGTCGGCGAGGCGACCGGCGATTCGAAGAAGCCTTCGATCGCGGCGGAAGATCTTGCGCTGATCGCCGGCCAGAAGGCCGTCGTCACCCATGCGCGCAACTCGATCGCCGGCTTCAAGGTCCGCGAAAAGATGCCGATCGGCGCCAAGGTCACGCTGCGCAAGGAACGCATGTACGAGTTCCTCGACCGCCTCGTGAACATCGCGCTGCCGCGCGTCCGCGACTTCCGCGGACTCAATCCGAAGAGCTTCGATGGCCGTGGCAACTATGCCATGGGCATCAAGGAACACATCGTGTTCCCGGAGATCAACTACGACAAGGTTGATCAGATCTGGGGCATGGACGTCATCGTTTGTACGACTGCGAAGACGGACGACGAAGCCAGGGCATTGCTCAAGGCCTTCAACTTCCCCTTCCGCCAGTAACGGCAGCGAGAAAAGGAAAAATCTGAAATGGCAAAGACCAGCTCAGTCGAGAAGAACAACAGGCGCCGCAAGCTTGTGGACCAGTACGCTGCCAAGCGTAAGGTCCTCAAGGCGATCATCATGGATCAGTCCAAGCCGATGGAAGAGCGCTTCCGCGCTCAGCTGAAGCTTGCGGCACTGCCGCGCAACTCGGCCAAGATCCGCATCCGCAACCGCTGCGAAGTCACCGGACGTCCGCGTGCCTATTATCGCAAGCTCAAAGTATCGCGCATCGCGCTTCGTGATCTCGGCAATAACGGCCAGATCCCGGGCCTGGTCAAGTCGAGCTGGTAAGGAGGACATAACATGTCATTGAGCGATCCTCTCGGCGATATGCTGACCCGCATCCGCAACGCCTATGGCCGCAAGAAGTCGAGCGTTTCGACGCCGGCCTCGCGCCTGCGCACCCGCGTCCTCGACGTGCTGAAGGCGGAAGGCTATATCCGCGACTACAGCCAGACCGACTTCGACAACGGCAAGTCCGAAATCGAGATCGAGCTGAAGTATTTCGACGGTGCGCCGGTGGTGCGCGAAATCGCCCGCGTCTCGAAGCCGGGCCGTCGCGTTTACGTTTCGGCGAAGTCGATCCCGCACGTCGCCAACGGCCTCGGCATCGCCATCCTTTCGACGCCGAAGGGCGTGATGGCCGACCACGAAGCGCGTGAACAGAATGTCGGCGGGGAAATCCTCTGCCAGATATTCTAAGGGTGAATGGTCAATGGTGAATAGTGAATGGTGAGACTGCACGAGACTTTGATCGCGCTATTCACCATTTTACCATTCACCATTCACAGCAGTTAAGGAAAGAGGAGACAACAATGTCTCGTATTGGAAAGAAACCCGTTTCGCTGCCGCAGGGCGTGACCGCGACCGTCGACGGCCAGACCGTCACGGCGAAGGGCCCCAAGGGTGAGCTGAAGTTCGTGGTCAACGACGAAGTGCTGGTCAAGATGGAAGGCAGCGAGATCGCTGTCCAGCCACGCGACCAGACCAAGACCGCCCGTTCCAAATGGGGCATGTCGCGCACGCAGATCGTCAACATCCTGCAGGGCGTCAAGGACGGTTTCGAAAAGAAGCTCGAGATCACCGGCGTCGGCTATCGCGCCGCCATGCAGGGCAAGAACCTGCAGCTGGCGCTCGGCTTCAGCCATGACGTCGTCTACGAAACGCCGCAGGACATCACCATCACCGTGCCGAAGCCGACGGAAATCACCGTGACCGGCATCGACAAGCAGAAGGTCGGTCAGGTCGCTGCCGAGATCCGCGAATATCGCGGTCCTGAGCCGTACAAGGGCAAGGGCGTTCGTTACGCTGGCGAGAAGATCGTCCGCAAGGAAGGCAAGAAGAAGTAATTTCGTCAATGGTGAATGGTGAATGGTAAAATGGCAGTAGGATGGGCAGGAGCCGGGCGGCACCTGGTTTCTACCTTTCACCATTTTTCCATTCACCATTCACTGCAAATCAACGCCGCGGGGAGCGGTCGCGGGAGGCTTGTCCTACCGCACAGGGTTGCCCCCGTTTTTTGAAGGCAAGGAACTGATATCATGGGCTCGAAAGACTCCACCCAACGCCGCGCTCAGCGCGTCCGCCGCCAGATCAAGAAGGTCGCTGGCGAGCGTCCGCGTCTGTCGGTCCACCGCACGTCGAAGAACATCTACGTCCAGGTCATCGACGACGCCAAGGGCCACACCATCGCTGCCGCCTCAACGCTGGAGAAGGACCTCAAGGGTTCGCTCAAGACCGGTGCCGACACTGCCGCCGCTGTGGCGATCGGCAAGCTGATTGCCGAGCGCGCTTCGAAGGCCGGCGTCAAGGAAGTCGTCTTCGACCGCGGACCGTACATCTATCACGGCCGCGTCAAGGCGCTGGCCGAGGCCGCCCGTGAAGGTGGCTTGAGCTTCTAAAGCATGATCCCGAACCGGAGGTCAGCGCAGCAATAAGTTGCAGACTTTTCGGATAAGATCATGCGAAGGGAAAAATGAGTTTCGCTCCCGGCAACCCACAGAGGGAACCGGATATCATCATCAACCGTGCTTCCGGAAAAAAACAAGGAACAGGATATGGCACAGGAACGTAGGGATGGCGGCCGCGGCCGTGATCGCGAAGAGCGCGACGACGGCATGGTGGACAAGCTCGTCCACATCAACCGCGTCGCCAAGGTCGTCAAGGGCGGCCGGCGCTTCGGCTTTGCAGCACTTGTCGTCGTCGGCGACCAGAAGGGCCGCGTCGGCTTCGGTCACGGCAAGGCGCGCGAAGTGCCAGAGGCGATCCGCAAGGCGACCGAATCGGCCAAGCGCGACATGATCTTCGTGCCGCTGCGCTCGGGCCGTACGCTGCATCACGACGTCGAAGGACGCTGGGGTGCCGGACGCGTTCTGCTGCGCGCTGCCAAGCAGGGTACCGGCATCATCGCCGGCGGCCCGATGCGCGCCGTCTTCGAGACGCTCGGCATGCATGACGTGGTCGCCAAGTCGATGGGTTCGTCGAACCCCTACAACATGGTTCGCGCCACCTTCGACGCGCTGAAGAGCCAGATGCATCCCAAGGATGTGGCTGCCGCGCGCGGCATCAAGTATTCGACCCTTCAGGCCCGCCGCGGCACCGCCGTTGCGGCCGAAGAATAGTCGCGCTGACCAGGGATATTGACCATGGCCAAGAAAGCAACCAAGACCATCACCGTCGAGCAGATCGGTTCGCCGATCCGCCGGCCGAAGGAGCAGCGCGCGACGCTGGTCGGCCTCGGCCTCAACAAGATGCACAAGCAGCGCACGCTGGAGGACACCCCCTCCGTGCGCGGCATGATCGCTGCCGTCCAGCATCTCGTCCGCGTCGTGGACGAGGGCTGAACCAGAGCGCAGGAGAACTCAGATGAAACTCAACGATCTGCGTGACAAGGACGGCGCGACGCATTCCAGGAAGCGTCTCGGCCGCGGCATCGGCTCCGGCTCGGGCAAGACCGCCGGTCGCGGCGTCAAGGGCCAGAAGGCGCGCTCCGGCGTCGCCGTCAACGGCTTCGAGGGTGGCCAGATGCCGCTCTACCGGCGCTTGCCGAAGCGTGGCTTCAACAACATCTTCGCCAAGAGCTTTGCCGTCGTGTCGCTGGCCCGCATCCAGGCTGCGCTCGATGCCAAGAAGCTCGACGCCAAGACGACCGTGACCGCCGAAGCGCTGGTCGCGGCCGGCGTCATCCGCCGCGTCAAGGACGGCGTGCGCATCCTCTCCGACGGCGAGATCAAGTCGAAGCTTGCCTTCGACGTGGCCGGCGCCTCCAAGGCTGCCATCGAGAAGATCGAAAAGGCCGGCGGGTCGGTGAAGCTGCCGGAAAAGGCAGCAGCCGAGTAACGGCGATTTGAAGCGCGATCGGCAAGAGTGGGACACGTTTCGCTTTTGATTGCACTTTGATCTGCTCAATATGGCGGCCGCGTCAACGCGGCCGCTTGCATGTTTGCAGTCCGGAGCTTATCTCGTGAGCTTCGGTGACACGCGCCGCCTGAGTTGCGGGCCATCGAGCGTGACCAAGCGGAGAATCAGGCATGGCTTCGGCTGCTGAACAACTAGCCTCGAATCTGAATTTCTCGGCCTTCGCCAAGGCGGAGGATCTGAAGAAGCGCATCTGGTTCACCGTTGGCGCGCTGCTGGTCTACCGCCTCGGCACCTATATCCCGCTGCCCGGTATCAATCCCGACGCCTTCGCCCAGGCCTTCTCGTCGCAAAGCAAGGGCGTGCTTGGCATGTTCAACATGTTCGCCGGTGGCGCCGTCGAGCGCATGGCGATCTTTGCCCTCGGCATCATGCCCTATATCTCCGCTTCCATCATCATGCAGCTGATGACCTCCGTCATCCCGTCACTGGAGTCGCTGAAGAAGGAAGGCGAGCAGGGCCGCAAGGTCATCAACCAGTATACTCGCTACGGCACCGTGCTTTTGGCGCTGGTCCAGGCCTACGGCATTGCGGTCGGACTGGAAGGCGGCAGCGGCATCGTCAGCGATCCCGGCATGTTCTTCCGCATCTCGACCGTCATCACGCTGGTCGGCGGCACCATGTTCCTGATGTGGCTCGGCGAGCAGATCACCGCCCGCGGCATTGGCAACGGCATTTCGCTGATCATCTTTGCCGGCATCGTCGCCGGCCTGCCGCAAGCCATTTCCGGTACGCTGGAACTTGGCCGCACCGGCGCGCTGTCGACCGGCCTGATCCTGGCGATCATCGTTCTCGCCGTCGTCGTCATCGCGCTGATCGTGTTCTTCGAGCGCGCCCAGCGGCGCTTGCTGATCCAGTATCCCAAGCGCCAGGTCGGCAACCGCATGTTCCAGGGCGACACCTCGCACCTGCCGCTCAAGCTCAACACCGCCGGCGTCATTCCGCCGATCTTCGCCTCTTCGCTGCTGTTGCTGCCGGCGACGGTCGCCGGCTTCTCGCAGACGACCAACATGCCAGCCTGGGCCAGCACCGTCCTGGCGGCACTCGGTCATGGCCAGCCGCTCTACATGGCGTTCTATGCGGCGATGATCGTGTTTTTCGCCTTCTTCTATACGGCGATCGTCTTCAACCCGAAGGACACCGCCGACCAGCTTAAGAAGCATTCGGGTTTCATTCCGGGCTACCGTCCGGGCGAGCGCACCGCGGATTACATCGACTATGTCCTTACCCGCATAACTGTCGTCGGCGCCATTTATCTGGTGCTGGTGTGTCTGCTGCCCGAGTTCCTGATTTCAGCGACTGGCGTACCATTCTACCTCGGTGGCACATCGCTTCTGATCGTGGTCAGTGTAACGCTCGACACGGTGGCGCAAATTCAGGGTCACCTGATCGCGCACCAGTATGAGGGCCTGATCAAGAAGTCGAAGCTGCGCGGGGGGAAGAAAGCCAGATGAGGTTGATATTGCTTGGGCCGCCAGGGGCGGGCAAGGGGACGCAAGCACAAAGACTGGTAGAAAAATACGGCATTCCCCAACTCTCGACGGGCGATATGCTGCGCGCTGCTGTCCAGGCCGGCACCGAAGTCGGCAAACGGGCCAAGGCGGTGATGGACGCTGGCGAACTGGTTTCCGACGCCATCGTCAACGCTATCGTCGCCGAGCGTATCGATCAGGCCGATTGCGCTAGGGGATTCATCCTTGACGGATATCCGCGAACCCTGGTGCAGGCGGACGCGGTTGAATCGATGCTCTCGGCTCGCCGCCTCACTCTCGACGCCGTCATCGAACTTGTCGTCGACGACAAGGCGCTGGTTGGCCGAATCGGCAAGCGCGCCGAAGAGGCCAAGGCCGCGGGTCTGCCGGTGCGCAAGGACGACAATCCGGCGGTGTTCGAAGAGCGCCTGAAGGAGTACTACAAGAAGACATCGCCGCTGATCGGCTACTACTATG
Source organism: Mesorhizobium sp. WSM4844 (assembly GCF_055811775.1). NCBI lineage: Bacteria > Pseudomonadati > Pseudomonadota > Alphaproteobacteria > Hyphomicrobiales > Phyllobacteriaceae > Mesorhizobium > Mesorhizobium sp. WSM4844. The sequence continues at coordinate 81,029 of NZ_JBVVQB010000008.1, forward strand.
CCAAGGGCAAGCTGAGAGGTGTCGACGGCATGGCCGACATCGATGCGGTGACGCGGCAGATCGAAGCGGTGCTCACGGCTGCGACCCCAGCGGCGGCGCAACGGTCTGCGAACGGAAAATAAACGATTGCGCTTGACTGGAGCGGTTCGCTGGGGTATGGCGGCCCGTCTTCCTATCAGGCATGAGGCTTGCTTGCCCGCAAGGGCAAGGCAGCCGCTTTGAACTGGAAACTCCCGCATGGGCCGGCCTCCACCGGACGCGGGGCAACTTTGACAGCGCCGGCTTGTCCGGCCCACATGGAGAAGAGAAGAACATGGCTCGTATAGCCGGCGTCAACATTCCTACCAACAAGCGCGTCGTCATTGCGCTTCAGTACATTCACGGCATTGGCAAGAGCTTCGCTCAGGAGATCGTCGACAAGGTCGGCATCCCGGCCGAGCGTCGCGTCAACCAGCTGACCGACGCGGAAGTGCTGCAGATCCGCGAGACGATCGACCGTGACTACCAGGTCGAGGGCGATCTGCGCCGCGAAGTGTCGATGAACATCAAGCGGCTCATGGACCTCGGCTGCTATCGCGGCCTGCGTCATCGCCGCTCGCTGCCGGTTCGCGGCCAGCGCACGCATACCAATGCGCGCACCCGCAAGGGCCCGGCCAAGTCGATCGCCGGCAAGAAGAAGTAATTTAGGGAATAAGGGAGTAGGGGAGTAAGGCAGTAGGGAACAGCCGCCAATTGGATTGCGCGTTTCCCTACTCCCTTACTGCCCTATTCCCCTACTCCCTTACGAAGGTGGAGCCGCTGGCATTACGGCGGTGTAGAGATCAACTGAAAGGACCATCATGGCCAAGGAAGCCACACGTGTTCGCCGTCGCGAACGCAAGAATATCTCGTCGGGCGTTGCCCACGTCAACTCGACCTTCAACAACACGATGATCACCATCACCGACGCGCAGGGCAATTCGATTGCCTGGTCGTCGGCGGGAGCCCAGGGCTTCAAGGGATCTCGCAAGTCGACCCCGTTCGCTGCCCAGATGGCTGCCGAGGACGTTGCCAAGAAGGCCCAGGAACACGGCATGCGCATGCTTGAGGTCGAGGTCTGCGGACCCGGCTCCGGTCGTGAATCGGCGCTGCGCGCATTGCAGGCAGCCGGCTTCACCATCACCTCGATCCGTGATGTGACGCCGATCCCGCACAATGGCTGCCGCCCGCGCAAGAAGCGCCGCGTCTAAAGATTGTCGCCCAAGCATTGCCTCGGGCCTGAACCGAGAGCGCAGCGGTTTGGGGCAACGACAGGCATAAGAACAGAGACCTGAAGCGCTACGCGCTTTAGGGAAAAAATTACCGAACGCCGCGCGAACGCCAGGAGCGTTCCTCCACGGCATTCCAGGTCGCCCGCCACGATTGGATGGTGGCGGGTCAACGGAAGGAAAGCATCATGATCCAGAAAAATTGGCAGGAACTGATCAAGCCGAACAAGATCGAGTTCTCTTCGAAGAAGAAGACGCTGACCACGCTGGTCGCCGAGCCGCTCGAGCGCGGCTTTGGCCTGACCCTCGGCAACGCGCTGCGTCGCGTGCTTCTGTCTTCGCTGCGTGGCGCGGCGGTGACCGCCGTGCAGATCGACGGCGTTCTGCATGAATTCTCGTCCATCGCCGGCGTGCGTGAGGACGTGACCGATATCGTCTTGAATATCAAGGAAATCGCCATCCGCATGGAAGGCGACGGCCCCAAGCGCATGGTCGTGCGCAAGCAGGGACCGGGCGCTGTTCTGGCCGGCGACATCCAGACGGTCGGCGACGTCGAGATCCTCAATCCCGACCACGTCATCTGCACGCTGGACGAGGGCGCAGAAATCCGCATGGAGTTCACCGTCGATACCGGCAAGGGCTACGTTCCGGCCGACCGCAATCGCGCCGAAGACGCGCCGATCGGCCTCATCCCGGTCGACAGCCTCTACTCGCCGGTCAAGAAGGTCTCCTACAAGGTCGAGAACACCCGCGAGGGCCAGGTTCTCGACTACGACAAGCTGACCATGACGATCGACACCGACGGTTCGATCTCGGGCGAGGACGCGGTGGCTTTCGCCGCCCGCATCCTGCAGGACCAGCTTGGCCTGTTCGTCAATTTCGACGAGCCGCAGAAGGAAGTCGCCGCCGAGCAGGTGACCGAGCTTGCCTTCAACCCGGCGCTGCTCAAGAAGGTCGACGAACTCGAGCTTTCGGTGCGTTCGGCCAACTGCCTGAAGAACGACAACATCGTCTATATCGGCGACTTGATCCAGAAGACCGAAGCCGAGATGCTGCGCACCCCGAACTTCGGCCGCAAGTCGCTGAACGAGATCAAGGAAGTCCTGGCGGCGATGGGCCTGCACCTCGGCATGGAAGTGCCGGATTGGCCGCCGGAAAACATCGAAGACCTCGCCAAGCGTTACGAAGATCAATACTGACCGGTGAATTGAGAATGGTGAAATGGTGAATGGTCGTCGGTCGGCGACTTCGGAGAGGTAGAGTCCTTCCATTCACCATTCACTATTGACCATTCACAAAACGAAACAGCCGGGCCAACCGCCCACAACACCAGGAGAAGAGCCATGCGCCACGGATTTAAAGGCCGCCGGTTCGCCCGCAGCATAAGCCACCGCAAGTCGATGTTTGCCAATCTTGCCGTGTCGCTCATCGAGCATGAGCAGATACTCACCACCTTGCCGAAGGCGAAGGATCTGCGTCCGATCGTCGAGAAGCTGGTGACGCTCGGCAAGCGCGGCGACCTGCATGCCCGCCGCCAGGTGATTGCCCAGATCGGCAATGAAGGCGTCGTCAAGCGCCTGTTCGACACGATCGCGCCGCGCTACGCCACCCGCAACGGCGGCTATCTGCGCATCATGAAGGCGGGCTTCCGCCACGGCGACAATGCCGCCATGGCGGTCATCGAGTTCGTCGATCGCGACACCTCGGCCAAGGGCGCCGGCGACCGTGCCCGCATCGAGGCAGAAGGCACCGACGAGGAAGCCGCAGCCGCATAAGCTTCGGTTTTCCCTCAAAGAGTTCAAAAGGGCCTGCGGGCCCTTTTGTGCATTCTGGCAGCGGTAGGGAGCATTGCGGGGACTGTCTTGACTTAAGCCCATGTCTTTTCCTCGAGAATAATTCGATTACATCGACTTAGCCTTTCATTTTGCACAATCGTCGGGACAATGGCGCCCGACCCCGGAGGATTCGGAATGCGCGTAAAACGGCTGTCCCTTGTTCTACTCTGCGCCTTGATGGCGGCGGCAGTCGTGCCGGCCGCCAGGCAGGCGCTGGCTCAGGACACCAAGGCCGATCCCGGTCTGTCCGACGTGCTGACCGACATGTTGCGCGGCGCCGAAGGCGAAAATGCCACCTCCGGTCCGGACAAGCGCGTACCGTTCGGCCGCGAGGAGATGCAACTGTCGTTTGCGCCGCTGGTCAAGCAGACGGCGCCGGCCGTGGTCAATGTCTATGCCTCGCAAACGGCCAGGCTGAGGTCGCCCTTCGACGGCGATCCGTTCTTCGAAGAGTTCTTCGGCCGTTCGCAGCCGCGTGCGCAGTCTTCGCTCGGCTCCGGCGTGCTGGTCGACCCGACAGGCATAGTGGTCACCAATTTCCACGTCATCAAGGACGCCGATCAGGTCAAGGTCGCCACCGCGGACGGGCGTGAATTCGACAGCAAGGTGCTGCTCAAGGACGAGACGCTTGACCTCGCCGTGCTCAAGATCTCCGCCGACAAGCCATTTCCGGTCGTCGCCATCGGCGATTCCGACGCGCTCGAGGTCGGCGACCTGTTGTTGGCCATCGGCAACCCCTTCGGTGTCGGCCAGACCACCACCAGCGGCATCGTTTCGGCACTTGCCCGCAGCCACATCGGCGTTTCCGATTCCAGTTTCTTCATCCAGACCGACGCTGCGATCAATCCCGGCAATTCCGGCGGTGCGCTGATCAACATGGGTGGCCAACTGGTCGGCATCAACACGGCGATCTACAGCCGCAGCGGTGGCTCGATCGGCATCGGCTTTGCTATTCCCTCCAATATGGTTCGCGCGTTTGCCGATGCGGCCAAGGCCGGGCGCGACTTCTTCGAGCGGCCGTATATCGGCGCCGAATTCGAGCGCGTGACGCCGCAAATCGCCGAATCGCTCGGTCTCGAGACGCCGACCGGGGCACTGGTTTCGTCCATCGACGAAGCCGGGCCGGCGGCCAAGGCGGGGCTCAAGGCCGGTGACGTCGTGCTGTCGCTCAATGGCACGCCGGTCGAGAGCATCGAGGCGCTGGATTACCGGATGGCGACGCTGTCGATCGGCACCAATGCCAGCTTCGCCGTTCTGAGCAAAGGCCAGCAAGCGGCGATGGACATCGCGCTGGAGCGTGCGCCGGAAGGTGCGAAACTCGCGGAAGTGACGCTGCGCGGTCGCAGCCCGTTCTCCGGTGCCAAGGTTGCGGAACTGTCGCCGCGGCTCGCCCAGCGGCTCGGCATTCGCACGGATGTCAAGGGTGTTACGGTGATCGACATCAATCGCGGTTCGCCCGCAGCCGGTTTCGGCTTCCAGCCGGGCGACATCGTTCGCGAGGTCAACGGCTTGACCATCGATACCGCCGCGACCCTGGAGCAGGCAGCCATGCAGGAGACGCGCTGGTGGCGCTTTACCGTCGAGCGCGGCGGGCAGATACTGCGCCAGGTGTTGCGTTACTGAGCCCGAGCGTCGATCCTTCGGACGAGATCGCGCTCCAACGAAAAGACGTGCATGGCCGATCTGTTCAGTGTCGATGAACCGGAAAAGGCGCCGCCCGGCAGGCCGCTGGCCGACCGGCTGCGCCCGCAGAACCTCAGCGAGGTCGTCGGCCAGGAGCATCTGACCGGACCCGACGGCGCGCTGACGCGGCTGATCGGCTCCGGCTCGCTCGGCTCGATGATCTTCTGGGGGCCGCCCGGGACGGGCAAGACCACGGTCGCGCGGCTGCTTGCCGGCGAAACCAGCCTTGCGTTCCAACAGATATCGGCGGTGTTTTCCGGAGTCGCCGACCTGAAGAGAGTGTTCGAGGCGGCGAAGCTGCGCCGCACCAACGGCCGTCAGACGCTGCTCTTCGTCGACGAGATCCATCGCTTCAACCGCGCCCAGCAGGACAGTTTTCTGCCTGTGATGGAAGACGGCACCGTCGTGTTGGTTGGCGCCACCACCGAAAACCCCTCCTTCGAGCTGAATGCGGCGCTACTGTCCCGCGCGCGCGTGCTGGTCTTTCATTCGCTCGGTGAGGACAGCATCGCAAAACTGCTGGCGCGTGCCGAGGAGACCGAGGGCAGGGCGCTGCCGCTCGACGACGAGGCGAGGGCGATGCTCGTCCGCATGAGCGATGGCGATGGTCGTGCGGCGCTGACGCTGGCCGAAGAGGTCTGGCGCGCCGCCAAGTCAGGCGAGGTGTTCAGCGCCGAGGGCCTGCAGCGCATCGTCCAGCGCCGCGCGCCGATCTACGACAAGGGCCAGGACGGCCATTACAATCTGATCTCGGCGCTGCACAAATCGGTGCGCGGCTCCGACCCCGACGCCGCCCTCTATTATCTCGCCCGCATGTTCGATGCCGGCGAGGACCCGCTCTATCTCGGCCGCCGCCTGGTGCGCATGGCGATGGAGGATATCGGGCTGGCAGACCCGCAGGCGCTGGTCGTCGCCAATGCCGCCAAGGATGCCTACGACTATCTGGGCTCGCCAGAGGGCGAACTCGCCTTCGCCGAGGCCACGGTCTATCTCGCCAGCGCGCCCAAATCCAACGCCGTCTACACCGCCTTCAAGGCCGCCACACAGGCGGCTAAGGAGTTCGGCTCATTGCTGCCGCCCAAACACATCCTCAACGCCCCGACCAAGCTGATGAAGGAAGAAGATTACGGCGCCGGCTACCGTTACGACCACGACGAGCCGGACGCTTTTTCCGGACAGGATTATTTTCCGGAAAAGATGGGCCGCCGCACATTCTATGATCCGCCCGAGCGCGGGTTCGAGCGTGATATCAGGAAGCGGCTCGACTATTGGGCGAAGCTGCGCGGCGAGCGAAAAAAGTAGGCTCGCGCCTACTTTCCCGCTCAGGGGCAGGGATTGACCGAGCCACCCTGTAAGGGCAGTAAACGGCGATGATCAATCTCCTCCTCGTTGCTGCGGGCGGCGCTATTGGTGCCGGGCTCCGCCACGTCGTCAATTTCGTTGCGCTGCGTCTTGTCGGCCCGAGTTTTCCCTGGGGCACGATGGCGATCAACATTGCCGGCTCCTTTGCCATGGGCCTGTTCATCACGACCCTGGCGCGGCGCTACGGCGGATCGAACGAGCTTCGGCTGTTCGTCGCCACCGGAATCCTCGGCGGCTTCACCACGTTCTCCGCCTTTTCGCTCGATTTCGCGACGCTGTGGGAGCGCGGCGCGACGCTGCCGGCGTTCGGATACGCCCTTGCCAGCCTCATTGGCGCGATCATTGCCCTGTTTCTGGGTCTTTGGCTCGCAAGAAGCCTGCCTTAATGCTATTGCCCCCGCTTGCAGCGCCGCGTGCCCCTCAGGGCGCGCCAAGGACGCTGTAGCTTTTTGATTTGCGCATGACCCTTTCCGAAGATCGATTTCAGGTCATGCGCTAGAAACGGGTAAAAACGAGACAATGGCAGGCGTAGAACAGATCACGGTGGAGGCCGGCGAGGCGGGCATGCGGCTCGATCGCTGGTTCAAGACCCATTTTCCGGGTCTTGGCTTCGGCCATCTGCAAAAGTTGCTGCGCTCCGGCCAGATCCGTGTCGACGGCGGCAGGGTTAAGGCCGATACCCGCGTCGAGCCGGGCCAGACGGTTCGCATCCCACCGCTCGAAGTGGACAAGAAGGGCGAGAGCCCGCTCACCGGTCATTCGATCCGCAACCAGGGCGACGCCGACGTTCTGGCCAAGATGCTGATCCATGAAGATCCAAAAGTGTTTGTCTTCAACAAGCCGGCCGGCCTCGCCGTCCAGGGTGGCTCAGGTGTCACCCGCAATGTCGACGACATGCTGGAAGCCTGGCGCAGCCAGAAGGGCGAGAAACCGCGTCTGGTGCACCGGCTCGACCGCGACACGTCAGGCGTGCTGGTCGTCGCCCGCACCAGGCTCGCCGCCATGAAGCTTGCCGAGGCGTTCCGGGCGCGTGAGACCAAGAAGACCTATTGGGCGCTGGTCAAGGGCGTGCCGCCGAAGCGCGAGGACAAGATCTCGACCTGGCTGATCAAGGAACCGACGCCCGACGGCGACCGCGTGCGCGTCGCCAAGCATGGCGAAAAGGGCGCCGACCACGCGGTGTCTTATTACCGGATCGTCGAGCAGGCGGCGCAGACCCTGTCCTGGCTGGAGATGGAGCCTTATACCGGCCGCACCCACCAGCTTCGCGTCCATGCCGCTCACATCGGCTGCCCGATCATCGGCGATCCCAAATATTTCGAGGCCGACACCAATTGGGATTTTCCCGGCGGCATGCAGAACCGCTTGCATCTGCACGCGCGCCGCATCGTCATCCCGCATCCCGACAAGGGTTTTATCGACGTCACCGCACCGATGCCGCCGCATATGCGCCAGAGCTGGAACCTGATCGGCTTCGACGACGCCAGCGCGGAGGACTAGGTCCAGTGGGCATGGCCACCGATACGCTCGACCGCCGCGACAGGGTCGACATGGCCGCCGCCGCCATCATGGTCGGACTGACCTTTTCCTGGGGGCTGAACTACGTCGCCGCCAAGATCTCCTATGCCGGCTACGATCCCGTTTTCCTGTCGATCGCGCGGTCGGTCATCGGCGGGCTGTGCGTTCTCGTCTGGTGCCGCTGGCGCGGCATTGCGCTTTTCAGTCGCGACGGAACCCTTGTCGCCGGCATTCTGGCAGGCGCGCTCTTTGGTCTCGAGTTCCTGTTTCTCTATGTCGGGCTCGAACAGACGACCGTCGCGCGCAACACCTTGCTGGTCAACACCATGCCGTTCTGGGTGCTGGTCGGCGGGCATTTCCTGCTCAACGAACGCATCACCGCGCGCCGGCTCGTCGGCCTTCTGCTCGCTTTCGCCGGCCTGGTCGCGGTGTTCTCCGACCAGTTGAGCGCCGATAACGGTGCGACCCTGATTGGTGATCTGCTCAGTCTCGGCGCCGGCATTCTGTGGGCCTTGACCTACATCGTCATCAAGCGCACGAAACTGGCGGAAACGAGCGCCGAGAAGTTGCTGCTCTACCAACTGGCGGGCGCTGCGATGGTCGGCGCCTTGGTGCTGCCTTTCGCCGGGCCGCCCGTCCGCGACTTCGCCGCTTTGCCGACCTTGGCCTTGCTTTTCCAGGCGGTCTACATCGTCGCCTTCACCTATGTGCTCTGGTTCTGGTTGCTGCGGCGCTATCCGGCATCGGGCCTGTCGAGCTTCACCTTCCTGTCGCCGGTGTTCGGCGTGCTGTGCGGCGCCATCTTCTTGAACGAGCCGCTGACCATCCGTATTTTCCTGGCACTCGGCCTCATCGCAGCCGGTCTGATCATTGTGAATCGGCCGGCCCGAAAACAGATCCCCGGATGAAAGGCTCCGGCATGCGCGATATTCTCAACGACCTCGAAGCGGGAAAGCAGCTTTCCGATCCGGATCCGGTACGCCGTGCCCAGATCCAGATGAAGACGCACCTGCCGAAACGCTTCTACAAAACCGTCTCGGTCGCACCGGCCGAAGCTGGTTTTGCGGTTCATCTCGATGGCAAGCCGGTCCGTACGCCGGGCAAGGCGTTTCTGATCCTGCCGACCGAAAAAGCCGCCGCTCTGGTCGCCGGCGAGTTCGCCGCGCAAGGCGAGACGATCGACCCGATGACGATGCCGGTCATGCGTCTGGTCAACACGGCCATCGACGGCGTCGCCAGCGACCCGCAGGCGGTTTTGGAAGACATCCTGCGCTTTGCCTCGTCCGACCTGCTCTGCTATCGCGCCGACGCCCCCCAAGGGCTCGTCGATCGGCAGAACGAATATTGGGATCCCGTCATCGATTGGGCGCGGAGCGCGCTCGGCGCCCGGTTTCACCTCGCCGAAGGGGTGATGCATGTCGAGCAGCCGCGCGAGAGCATCGCGGTGCTCGGCGTTCATCTTGCCCAGCGTGCCGACCCGCTCCGGCTTGCCGCCATCCACGTCATGACCTCGTTGACGGGATCGGTACTGCTGGCGCTGGCCGTCGATTTCGGCGAGATCGACGGCGAGGCAGCCTGGGCCGCCGGCCATGTCGACGAGGACTGGCAGGCCGAGCACTGGGGCCATGACGCGGAAGCCGTCGCCCGCCGTGCCCACCGCAAGCGCGACATGATGGCCGCCGTCGGTCTCCTCGAGGCGCTCAAGGGCTGACGGCAATCGCCGCCCTCATTCGTTTCGCCTTGCCTTATTAGAGCGACGTGCGTTCCAGTTGGACGTGCAAAATACGCTCTAACACTTTGAATCTATGCATCGTGCTTTCCGAACATCGATTCCGATGTTCGGGCCGATGCATTGGACCAAAGTCATAATCCCAAAGACGGGCTGCCTCTGGGCGGCGCTTTCTGTCACTTCTCGCGGCGATAGCTGCCCGAGTTCGAGCCCAGAGGCGACACCGCGCAGCATCAAGCACAGCGAGATATCACGGGAGGACGAATTCATGGCAATGGCAGTGACCGCCGGCAGAGCAAGCCGCGGAATGACGCGGGAAGAGAAGAAAGTCATCTTCGCTTCCTCGCTCGGCACCGTTTTCGAATGGTACGATTTCTATCTCTACGGCGCATTGGCTGCCGCGATCGGCTCGACATTCTTCAACTCGTATCCGGAAGCGACGCGCAACATCTTTACGCTGCTGGTTTTCGCCGCTGGCTTCCTCGTGCGCCCGTTCGGCGCGCTGGTGTTCGGCCGCATCGGCGATCTCGTTGGTCGCAAATACACCTTTCTCGTCACCATCATGATCATGGGCCTGTCGACGTTCCTGGTCGGCCTGCTGCCTGGTTCGGCAAGCTGGGGCATTGCAGCGCCTATTATCCTGATTGCGCTGCGCATGCTGCAGGGCCTGGCGCTCGGTGGTGAGTATGGCGGTGCGGCGACCTATGTGGCCGAGCATGCGCCCGACGACCGCCGCGGCTTCTACACATCGTGGATCCAGACGACGGCGACACTTGGCCTGTTCCTGTCGCTGGTCGTCATCCTTATCGTGCAAAATTCGCTGAGCAAGGAGGATTTCGAGGCCTGGGGCTGGCGCGTTCCATTCCTGCTCTCAGCCATTCTGCTCGGCATATCGGTCTGGATTCGCCTGTCGCTTGCCGAATCGCCGACCTTCCAGCGCATGAAGGACGAGGGCAAGGGCTCCAAGGCGCCGCTGACGGAAGCCTTCGGACAGTGGAAGAATGCCAAGATCGCCATTCTGGCGCTTTTCGGCCTTACTGCCGGCCAGGCCGTGGTTTGGTACAACGGCCAATTCTACGCGCTGTTTTTCCTGCAGAACGTGCTCAAGGTCGACGGCCAGTCGGTCAACATCATGATCGCCATCGCGCTGGCGCTCGGCACTATCTTCTTCGTCGTGTTCGGCTGGCTCTCCGACAAGATCGGCCGCAAGCCGATCATCATGGCGGGCCTGGCGCTGGCGATCGTCACCACCTTCCCGCTGTTCAAGGCGCTGACCTGGGCAGCCAATCCGGCGCTCGCCACCGCACAGCAAAACACCCGTGCCACGATTACCGCTGCACCTGGCGACTGCAAGTTCCAGTTCAATCCGACCGGAACGCGCAAGCCTCTGACGTCGTGCGATATTGCGACGGACTTCCTTGCCAAGAGCTCGGTGCCCTATGACATTGTCACGACAGCGGCACCGGGGACCGCGGCCAGTGTCAAGATCGGCACCGCAACGGTGGCGTCCTATGACGCTGTCGCAGCCGCAGACAAGGCAACTTCAAGCGACGCCGCGTTCAAGAAGGCAATCAACATTGCATTGCGGGACGGCGGCTATCCGCTGAAGCGTGCTGCGGCCAAGGTCGCCGACCAGAAGCTTGACGCCTTCGTCGCGGCCAATCCGGAACTGAAGCTCGACGCCGCCGCAATCCGCGCCGGCGACAAGACGACGGTTGCGGCCGACCGGGCGGTCAAGGACAAGCTGCTGACGGCCGATGAGGCCGCGGCGGTGCCCGAGATCACCGTCTACAGCGTCCCGGCGGCAGGCGCCTTTGCGATGTTTGCCGACCCTGAACAGGTCAACTGGGCAAAGGTCATCGGCGTCCTGTTCATCCTGGTCATTTACGTGACCATGGTCTACGGACCGATCGCCGCGATCCTGGTAGAAATGTTCCCGACCCGCATCCGCTATACCGGCATGTCGTTGCCCTATCACATCGGCAATGGCTGGTTCGGCGGCCTGCTGCCGGCGACGGTGTTCGCGCTCAGCGCCTACAGCGGCGATATCTATTACGGCCTCTGGTATCCGGTGGTGATCGCGGCGATGTCGCTGGTCATCGGTACGATCTTTGTCAGGGATACGCTGGGAACGGACTTGCACGCCAAGACCTGATCCTTGCCTGACGGCAAAATGAAAAGCCCGGCGCGAGCGATCGCGCCGGGCTTTGCAATTCGTCAAAAGCGATGCGGAGGAAAGGTTAGCTCTTCCGGTCCTGTTTTTCTTCCTCGATGGCCGCTTCGTGATACCAGCCGCTTCCGAAATCCGTACGGTTACGCAATGAAGCAAGTTCTGCCGCGAACTTAGCCTTTCCGCTTAAATTTAAGGCAGAAGCGCGCGTTGCCACCGGGAACATCAGGATTTTGGCCGACTGACGGGTAGGAGTGATTTCCATTGTCGGTCTCCCTTCTTGAGCAGAGCGTTGCCGATTCAATCTTTCCTCAAGATAAGTTCTGCAATCCAGTTAGGCAATATGATTATAAAAAGATCAGTATCTGCCTGTTATTTATGCAGAGCATGCTTGTGATTGATCCGGACGCATTGCGATTACGCGGCAGCGGATTTGTCGGGATGCGGCGTCAGTTTTGTCGCATCCTTCGCCGGTGAAAATGGCACACGAATTGCTTTTTGATAATCCGGCAGGTCGGCTGCAGGGTGGCTGGCATGCCCGCGCCGTCCAAGGTTCGGTGATCAAAGCAACGAGAGGCTAGAATGACGAAATACAAGCTCGAGTACATTTGGCTCGATGGATACACCCCGGTTCCCAACCTTCGTGGAAAGACGCAGATCAAGGAATATGCCGAATTCCCGACGCTCGACCAGCTTCCGCTGTGGGGCTTCGACGGTTCCTCGACCATGCAGGCCGAAGGCCACTCGTCCGACTGCGTGCTGAAGCCGGTCGCCATCTATCCCGACCCCGCGCGCAGCAATGGCGTGCTCGTCATGTGCGAAGTCATGATGCCGGACGGCGTGACGCCGCATGCATCCAACAAGCGCGCCACCATCCTCGACGACGAGGGCGCCTGGTTCGGCTTCGAGCAGGAGTATTTCTTCTACAAGGACGGCCGCCCGCTCGGCTTCCCCGAGAGCGGCTACCCCGCGCCGCAAGGCCCGTACTACACCGGCGTCGGCTACAGCAACGTCGGCAGCCTCGCCAGGCAGATCGTCGAGGAGCATCTCGACCTTTGTCTTGCCGCCGGCATCAACCATGAAGGCATCAACGCCGAGGTGGCCAAGGGCCAGTGGGAATTCCAGATTTTTGGCAAGGGCTCCAAGAAGGCCGCCGATCAGATGTGGATGGCCCGCTACCTGATGCAGCGCCTCACCGAGAAATACGGCATCGATATCGAATACCACTGCAAGCCGCTCGGCGACACCGACTGGAATGGTTCCGGCATGCACGCCAACTTCTCGACCGCTTATATGCGCGAAGTCGGCGGCAAGGACTATTTCGAGGCGCTGATGGCCGCCTTCGACAAGAACCTGATGGATCACATCGCCGTCTACGGGCCGGACAACGACAAGCGTCTGACCGGCAAGCATGAAACCGCGCCGTGGAACAGGTTCAGCTATGGCATCGCCGATCGCGGCGCCTCGATCCGCGTGCCGCATTCGTTCATCAACAATGGCTACAAGGGCTATCTCGAGGATCGCCGCCCGAACTCGCAGGGCGACCCCTACCAGATCGCTTCGCAAATCCTGAAGACGATCGCCTCCGTCCCGACCAGCGCCGAGGTTTCGGCTGCCGCTTGAGCACGCGTCACGGCTTGGACCTGAGAGGTCTGCAGTGACTGGATCCATCAAAAACCCGGCGGTTTCGCCGGGTTTTTTGTGACATCGACGATCCCGGCGAGGACGACGCCGCGCCTAGGTCAGCCTGGTTATTCTGGCTATCTCGCTAGCCGCGTGCCCGCAAGGCGGCGGTCAGCGGCAACCGCGTCACGGCAATAGCCGGGAAAGCGCCGCCGAGGGCGCCTATGGCGAGGCCAAGCATGCCCGCGGTAAGCATGACATCGCCGTTGACCGTGAGTTGGAAGCCTGTGCTGGCATTGTTGACACCAATGGTGCTGGCCTGCCAGCCGTTGAAGACAAGCCAGGAGGCAAGGATGCCCAAAGCCGCGCCGACGGCCGCGATCGCGAAAGCTTCGATCCATGTTGCGAGAAAGGCCGAGAACCGACTGAAGCCGAGCGCGCGGACGGTGGCGATCTCGACGGTGCGGTCGGAGACGGAACTCATCATCGTGTTCAATGCACCGGCGGTCGCGCCAATGGCCATCAGCAGCGTCACCGGCCAGCCGAAGAAAAGGATGAGGCTGGATATCCGTTCCGATTGCGCGATGTAGAGATCGGCTTCCGAAACAGCGACCAGAGGGCTAGTGCTTGCGGCTGTCAGCCTGGCGTTCAGCGTTGCCAGGGATGATGGACCGGTGAGGCGCAGACGCAGGCTTTGCACCTGTCCCTGCCGGTCGAAGGCAGCACGAACTGCGTCGAGATCGCCCCAGATTTCGGATTCGAACGCACTGCCATTGGCTGCGAAATGCCCTGTCACCGTCCAATCCACGGCCCCCAGCCGGACGGCATCGCCAATGCCGAATCCCGGAAATTCGCTGGCGATTCGCGAGCCGACCACGATCTCGCGAGCGCCGGGGGTAAACAAGCGTCCCGCCGATAGCGCGACGCCATTGCGGATCGATGGACCGCCAACATCCATGCCGCGAAGCGTAAGCGTCGTCGAGGCTTCGTCCTGCGCCCGGGCGACATCCACTGGAACCACAAGTTCGCGGGATGCCAGCAGGCCTCCCGCGCCAGTGCGAACGACTCCGATATCGCCGGTCATCGATTGAATGCTGCGAATCGCATCGGCCGGGATATCCGAACCGGTCTCCTGGTTCGTACCGCCTCCGAGGACAACGGCGACAGAGGGTGAGCCGGCGCCAGCCAGGGCTTTCTCGAAACCCTTGGCCATGGCGAGGAAGCCGGCGAGGACCGCGACGACCAGCGCTACCGACAGCGCCATGGATAGCGAGATCGCGAGGCGGCGTGGGAGGCTGGAAAAATTGGCTCTCGTCATAACGAGCGTCTGTCTAAGCTGGATGGACATGGCGACTACCTCGTTCTGAAGGCGATGATGATAGGGATTCGTATGGCGTTGATGGCAGGCAGCAGGCCGGTCGCGAGGCCCAGAGCAAGGACGATGGCCGCCGCCTTGACCAGCACGAGCGGCGAGAAGACGAGCCCGAGGGTCGGTCCGGCAAGCACGGTCCCCAGTTTAGCCAGAGCGAGGCCCACGCTTCCGCCGATGATGAAGACGAGCAGCGTTTCGCTAAGGACCAGCACCATGATCCTGAGACGGGAGATGCCCAGCGTCTTCAGCACGCCGATTTCGAAGGTGCGCTCGCGCACGGCGAAGACCATGGTATTTACGACGATCAGCAGCAGGGTGATGAAAGCCGCACCCGTGACGAGATCGACGATCAGACCGATATCGGCATATTGGCGCAGGAACGCTTCGAGGAACTGCTTTTCCGATTGGCTGCGTGTGGGGGCGGCAGAATTGGCGAACAGCGCATCGATGCGGGTGGCGAGTGCACCGGCCTTAACGCCATCGCGCGGGCGAACGATGAATGCATCCACCGTATCCTTGCCCCTCGCGCGGGCCGCATTGACATAGTCATAGCGTGCGATGGTGAAATATGTGTCGGTGCTGGCGCTTTCACCTTCGAAAATCCCTGCGATCTCAAAACGCCAGTCATGGCCGCCGTCCTGCATGGCAATCTGGAACGCGGTCACGGCGATACGCTGGCCGACGCGCCAGCCTTGCGCTTCGGCCAGCGCGCGGCCGACCAGTACCCGGTCGCGCCCCTTGCCGAGCGCCTCGACCAGCGCCGGCGTCAGACCGAGCTCTTTGCCGTTGACGGCCATGAGTGCCTGCGGCTCGACGGCGCTGACCGCGATCGCGTTCTTCTCGACATCCACAAAACCGCGCATGCGCGCCATGTAGCCGACTGCGGCGACACCGGGTTCGGCGGCGATGCGGGAGAGATGCGCCCTTGGCAGGGCTTGCGTGCGTCCCACCGCGCTCATTACGCCGATGATGTCTTCGCTGGCGGCCGAAGCCCCCTGCGAACCGGCGAGGAAGCTCGCCGTCAGGCCGTAAATGAGAAAGGCGACAGCGACGCAGACCATGAGGAGGACGGTGCGCAGCGGCTTCCGCCAGGCGTTCTTCCAGGCAAGATCGAGGAAGGTCATGAGGCGGCCCTCTTCTCTTCGACGAACTGACCCTTGTCGAGGTGCAAGGTCCGCTTGGCCGAACGCGCTGCCTGCGGGTCGTGCGTTACCATGACGATCGTCTTTTCCAGCTGACGGTTGAGGAATGAGAGTATCTCCAACACCTCGTCGGCGGATTTCCGGTCGAGATCGCCAGTTGGCTCGTCGCAGAGAAGCAGGCCGGGATCGGATACGATGGCGCGGGCGATACCGACGCGTTGCTGCTGCCCGCCGGACATCATGGAGGGATACTGCTTCTCGCGACCGGAAAGCCCGACGAGATCGAGCATTTTTCCGACCCGGTCGCGGCGTTCCCTAGCAGATAGAGGCTTCAGGAGCAGCGGCAGTTCGACGTTCTCCGTAGCGTTCAGCATCGGCAGGAGATTGTAGAACTGAAAGACGATGCCCATGTTGTGCGCCCGCCAGGTCGAGCGCGCGGTCTCGCCCATCCGGTCGAGGCGATGATTGCCAATGCTGAGGCTCCCCGCATCCGGCACATCTATCCCGGCAAGCATGTTGAGCAGCGTCGACTTGCCCGATCCTGACGGACCCATGACCGCGACGAAATCGCCGCGCGGGATGGCTAGATCGAGCGCGGAGAAGATCGGGATCGCCTCGCCGCCTATGCGGTAGCCTTTCCGCACACCCGCGAGGGCAATGTAAGGGTCTTGTGTCATTGCTTGGTGTCTCCAGTGTTGCTGAGAGTGTCGATGAGCGGGATGCGGATGCGCGCAGCCATGTTCGGCCGAATTCCTTCCGGCGGATCGCAGGCTTTGGCTCTCGCGCACACTGTCGACGCGGGCGAGCACGGTGTCGCCTATATGAGCGTCGAGCCGGGTCACGGTCCCGGCGAAGGGCGCACGCACCGTCAGTTCCCGAACGGGCTCCTCGGCGATGCGGATGGCAAGCTCCGCGGTTGCGAGTTCCTGCCGTGCCTGGGCAACGGCGTTTTCGACGCGTTCGGCCGCCCTGCGCGCCTCCTCCAGCTGCTGTTTGGAGGCAGCATCACGGGCAGCAAGCGTTGCGGTGCGGCCGAGGGCGGAACGCGCCTGGTCGAGATCGATGGTTCGGGCGGTGAGCAAAAGATCCGCCGCGACCTTGGCGGCCCTGGCCCGTTCGAGCGCGAACCGGGCTCCCGCATCGTCGAGTATCACCAGAGCTTGCCCGGCATCCACGAAATCTCCCAGTTCGATCGCGATGTTGGTGATCCTGCCTTCATATTTGGAGAAGACCGTCGTGGCACGCGGTGCGATGACCGTGCCGGAGCCGGTGATCTCGCGGGCGGCGAGGGGTGGGCGGACAGCAGATTGCCCTGCGTGCTTCTCGACCTGTGGAAGGCTCGCCTGTTCGACGGGCGCGACAACAGCGTTGTCGGCCGCACTGCCTGCCAGGCCTGTCGTCGTCAGCACCAAAGCGACGGTGGCGACGACTAGTGCAGCCAGCGCCGACAGGCAGACGGGAAGGATGAGAAGCCGGAGGACTTTCTTCTGTATCTCGACGGTGTCCGGGGCAGATCCGAGAGATAGAGAGGTGAGCGCTGCGGCCAGTTTGCGGTCGTGTTCGGTGATCGTGTTCATGCCGCCAGTGTGATCAACCGGGCGGGAAAAGAGACCTGAAACGCGTTCCAGGCCGTGCTCGATCGCGATTTAGGCCGTGAGACTCTCAGATGGAGCCTTCTTCCGCCTCCATTCGAGCGGCGTCATTTCGGTGACGCGCCGGAACTCACGGTTGAAGTTGGACTTGGCCAGGAAGCCAACGTCGAACATGATCTCGGTTACGGGCTTCTCAGTGTCCGTCAGTAGGTCGCACGCTTCTGCGATCCGGTGATCGTTGACATATTGCGAGACGTTCTTGCCCGTCGCACGGTTGATCGCCGCGGAAATCCGCCGGGCTGGAATTCCTGTCTTGCGGGCCAGCCGATCGAGATTGAGATCGACATCGCGATAGACGCGCTTCGTCTCCATCAGAACCTGAACTGCGGCGATGGTTTCCCTGTCCTCCGCTATCTCCAATCTGGGAGTAATTCCGAGAGTCTGAGCGGGCCTGCCGCGGCGGCTGGCGGTCGCGACGGCAATTGACAGCAGAGCCAGCACTGCAAGGTTTGCAATGGTGACCAGCAGTGGGGTGTGGGCTCCCCGCGTCCATGCAAAATCGAAAAAGACGAAGATGTCCATCGCCGCCGACAGAAGCAGGGCAGATGCCGCGAAGAGGATTGCACGATAGGTAGATCCAGCATTCTCGAAAGGCGCGAGGCGCAGCGCATCCGCGCCCGACCGCATCAGTAGCAGTATCGCCATCGCGTAACCGACGAAGATCACTGCAATGCCGATGTCGATGGCGTCCCCCCATAGCGCGATAAGCAGCACCACGCCGGCAGCTGGAAGAAGATGCAGACCGACGCGCAGGAGGGCTGAAAGGTCACTCTTCCGGACCAGCCCGGACACGCCGCCATAGACAAGCGGCGGTACAGTTGCCGCGACGACAGGAAGGATGCGGCCAACGCCATCCACGCCGTAACCCCAACGCAGACCCAACAGCGTCGATTGAAAGGCGGCCACCAGAATCAAAGCGAGAAACGGCACATTTGGCTGCGCATCGTCGTCACGCCGGGCGACGGTGACGAAGAGAATCAGCAGCAGGATGGCGACGACGAAAGGAAGCGGGATGAAAAGCATTGGGTCTGCACAAGCCGGATGACGAAAGACAATCGATCGGCGCCATCATGGTCCGCAGCAGAATTTTTTGCGACCTCGATCGTGTTCCAGGTCGAAAATTGCGGCAACGGCTTCGTCGACGGCCGCTGTTCACTCAAAGACCCAGGAAATGGGATGGATTTTCGGACGGATCGTGCACAAAAATTCAGAAATGCAGCGTCTTTTGCGCATCGAATGGGACGCGGCGCCGTAGTCTCTCCGGCGGTCTGCCCCAGCAAGAACCCCGGCTTTCGCCGGGGTTCTTTTTGCAACGATTTCGGTGAGTTAGACCGAGTAATACATGTCGTACTCGACCGGATGCGGGGTCATTTCGAAGCGCATCACTTCGGCCATCTTGAGCTCGATGTAGCTGTCGATCTGGTCGTCGTCGAAGACGCCGCCGGCCTTCAGGAAGCCGCGGTCCTTGTCGAGGCTCTGCAGCGCTTCGCGCAGCGAGCCGCAGACGGTCGGGATCTTCTTCAGTTCCTTCGGCGGCAGGTCGTAGAGATCCTTGTCCATCGGCTGTCCCGGATGGATCTTGTTCTTGATGCCGTCGAGCCCGGCCATCAGCATGGCGGCAAAGGCGAGGTAGGGGTTGGCGCCCGGATCGGGGAAGCGGACCTCGACGCGCTTGGACTTCGGCGACGAGCCGAATGGGATGCGGCAGGAGGCAGAGCGGTTGCGGGCCGAATAGGCGAGCAGCACCGGCGCTTCATAGCCCGGCACAAGGCGCTTGTAGGAGTTGGTCAGCGGGTTGGTGAAGGCGTTGATGGCCTTGGCATGCTTGATGATGCCGCCGATGTAGAACAGGCAGCTCTCCGAGAGGCCGGCATATTCATTGCCGGCGAAGGTCGGCTTGCCGCCCTTCCAGATCGACTGGTGGACGTGCATGCCCGAGCCGTTGTCGCCGAACACCGGCTTCGGCATGAAGGTGGCCGTCTTGCCGTAGGCGTTGGCGACCTGGTGCACGACATATTTGTAGATCAGCATCTTGTCGGCGTTGCGGACGAGCGTGTCGAACTTGATGCCGAGCTCGTGCTGGGCAGCGGCGACTTCGTGGTGGTGCTTTTCGACACGCACGCCCATTTCGGCGAGCACGGTCAGCATTTCGGAGCGCATGTCCTGCGCCGAGTCGATCGGCGGCACCGGGAAATAGCCGCCCTTGATGCGCGGGCGGTGGCCGAGATTGCCGGTCTCGTAGTCGGTGTCGTCGTTGGACGGCAATTCGGTGGAGTCGAGCTTGAAGCCGGTGTTGTACGGATCGGCCTTGTACTTGACGTCGTCGAACACGAAGAACTCGGCTTCCGGGCCGACGAAGATCTGATCGCCGATGCCTTCCGCCTTCATATAGGCTTCAGCCTTCTTGGCGGTGCCGCGCGGGTCGCGATTGTAGGATTCTCCGGAGATCGGATCGAGGATATCGCACAGGATAACCATGGTCGACTGCGCGAAGAACGGGTCCATATGCACCGTCTCGGTGTCGGGCATCAGCACCATGTCGGACTCGTTGATCGCCTTCCAGCCGGCGATGGAGGACCCATCGAACATGACGCCGTCGGCAAACATGTCTTCCTCGACCTCAACGACATCCATCGTCACGTGCTGCAGCTTGCCCTTCGGATCTGTGAAGCGCAGGTCAACGAATTTCACGTCGTTGTCCTTGATCTGCTTCATGATGTCTTTGGCTGTCGTCATGTCATGTTTCCCTGTCTGATGACGTTTCGAGGAGATGATCTGAAATCAGAATCCTCAGACCGCGTCCATCCCTGTTTCGCCGGTGCGGATGCGCACGACTTCCTCGATGTTGGAGACGAAGATCTTGCCGTCGCCGATGCGGCCGGTCTGGGCCGCCTTGCGAATGGCTTCGATCGCGCCTTCGACCGCGTCGTCGCCGAGCACGACCTCGATCTTCACCTTGGGCAGAAAATCCACGACATATTCGGCGCCGCGATAGAGTTCGGTATGGCCCTTTTGGCGGCCAAAACCCTTGGCCTCCGTAACGGTGATGCCTTGCAGCCCGGCCTCCTGAAGCGCTTCCTTCACTTCGTCTAGCTTGAACGGCTTGATGATCGCTTCGATCTTTTTCATGTAAAAGTGGCCTCCACTGTCAAAAAAGACGGGTTGTGAGCCCCGCTTGCGCCTCTTTCAAGCACGAACTGTGCCAATTTGAGGGGATTCGAAGCGGTATCACGCGATTTCGATGCCATGCCGCGTTGAGGGCTAAATTCGCGTCATTCGCTGCATTGGCTGCGCCATGGATACTGGGAACCTACACATTGTCGGCGCTACCGTCCGCACAATAATTGGGCAGATAGAGCATTTCGCGGGCAATTGTGCTTCGACGACGCCATTGTCCGTAACGATGTGCTTATAGATCGTGCCATTTCATCGCCGTTTGCTTCGAACCGAAAACTGGACAATGTTTGACCACAGGGATCGGGGTTTGACCACAAGGGTCGGGGTTTGACCACAAGGATCGGGTTTGACCACAGGATCGGCTTGAGCCAATGCGGATCGGCATCCATGAGCAATGAAATTCTGTCTCCGGCCGAAATGGCTGAGGCCGACCGGTTGACGATTTCGGCCGGACCATTCGATGGCATTGGCCTGATGCGCAATGCGGGTGCCGCAGTCGCTGCGGTGGTGCTCGCCCATTTTCCGGCTGCCAGGCGGGTCCACGTGCTGTGCGGGCCCGGCAACAATGGCGGCGATGGCTATGTCGTCGCCCGCATTCTTGGGGACAGCGCCGTCGACGTCTTGCTGTGGGCATCCGGCTCGCCCAAAGCCGGCAGCGACGCGGCGCTCGCCGCGTCGGAATGCCCGGTAAGGCCCCGGCCGTTGTCGGAATTTGCTGCCGATAAAGGTTCGATCCTGGTCGATGCGCTTTATGGGGCAGGGCTGTCCAAGCCGCTGTCCGGTGATGCCGGCAGGGCGGTCGAGGTCGCGACAGAACTGAACCTGCCTGTCGTCGCGGTCGATCTGCCCTCAGGCGTGTCAGGCGACAGCGGCCAGATTCTCGGCCAGGCATTCCGCGCCCAATTCACGGTAACATTCGCGCGAAAAAAGCCCGGCCATCTGCTGTTGCCGGGGCGCGGGATGTGCGGCGAGCTGGTGCTTGCCGATATCGGCATTAGCGACGATATCGTTGCGCAGCTTGAACCGCTCACCTTCGAGAACATCCCGCCGATTTGGCTCGAAAATTTCCCAATCCCAGCCGTCGACGCGCACAAATACAGGCGCGGCCATGTCGGCGTCTTTTCCGGCGGGCCATCGGCGACGGGTGCCGCACGGCTGTCGGCGCTTGCCGCAGCCAGAAGCGGGGCAGGGGCGGTGACCGTGCTGTCGCCGGCGAACGCCATGCAGGTGAACGCCGCGCATCTGACTTCGATCATGCTGAAAAAGGCCGACAGCATCGCAGACGTGCAGGAATTCATCGACGGCCGCCGGCCATCGGCGTTTGTCCTCGGACCCGGATTTGGCGTCGGCCAAAAGACCCGCGATTTTGCCCTCGGCGTGCTGGCCGCCGGAGACCGGCAGGACGGCAGGGTCGACGGGCTGGTGCTCGATGCCGATGGCATCACCGCGTTTCGCGATACCGCGAACGTTCTGTTCGAAGCCGCCCGTCGCCCGAACGCACCGGCGCTGGTGCTGACGCCGCATGAGGGCGAATTCGCCAGGCTGTTTGCGGACATCGCCGGAGCCAGGAACCTGTCCAAGCTGGCCAAGGCGCGCTCTGCCGCCGCGCGCGCCGGCGCCATCGTCGTCTACAAGGGCGCGGACACGGTGATCGCGGCGCCCGATGGCAGGGCGGCGATCAACGGCAACGGCGCGCCATGGCTGGCCACCGCCGGTTCGGGCGACGTGCTGTCGGGCATCATCGCCGGCCTCCTGGCGCAAGGCATGCCGGCTTTCGAAGCCGCCTGCGCGGCGGTCTGGATCCATGCTGAGGCCGGCAGCCGTTTCGGACTTGGGCTGATCGCTGAAGATCTGCCGCTGGCGCTGGTGCCGGTGCTGCGCGAGCTTGCCGAAAATCGCAACGGGATGACCGCTGAATGAACCGTCGGCTCGCCTTGATCGCTGTGATTTTCGGCAATTTTTTCTTGGCCAGCCTGGCGCGCGCCGAAGGTCCGGTGATGATCGTTGACGATCCGGCCGTGCTGGCCGCTCTCGACGCCAGGGGTTTCGATTTCGCCGGCATTTTCGATGTCGACGGCATTTTCGATGTCGAAGGCAAGGGCGACCTGAAGACGCTCTATGACAAGGCGCCGGCCTATCATCAGATCGTCGAAACGATTGCCGGCGATGTCGCCGCGCTGCGCGCCGAGATGAAGGCTGGCGGGCGGTCGCTCTACGAAGTCACCGACGGCAATGTCGGCCGCATCATCGACATGCGCTGGCTGAAGACCGACGCCGCGCGCTTTCGGCTGGTCGGTGTCGTCAACCGGCTCGATCGGCGTGATTTCGCCGAGATACGAGGCGACGGGGGCTGCGGCGAGGTGCGTTTCATCTACCGTCTTGCCTACAACTTCAAGAAAAACGGCAAGGTTCTGGCCTCGCGCCTGCCGTTCAATTTCAATGCCATCTATAGCGTCGCGCCGGACGCCGATGGCGGCTGCGTCGGCGTTGCCGGACGCTGGAGGCCGCAGCTCGATGAGACCGTCGACATCGGCTGGCTCATCGGCGGGCCGCTTGAAAAGGCCGGGCTGAGCTTCAAGCAGCTCGAGCTCAACGCACAAATGGTGCGCTTTCCCTCCGGCCAGGAGACCGAATTTGGCGGGCAGGCTGCCTACCTCATGCGGATTTTTGGCGTCGATGGAGAGACGGTCAGCGAAAAGCCGCTGGAAAACACGCCCGACCTGGCGCGGCTTGCCGACGACGCCGCGCTGAAAGCAAAACTTGCCGACTATCTCAGCGCCAATCTCGCGGCGGTCGATCTCGGCGTCTACGAAATCCCCAATGAATTCCTGGCGAAGAAAGTCGTCTCATGGTCGACTTTCGGCAGCGCAAGGCAGGCCAATCACCCGTTCACGCCGCTGTTCCAGCCCGCGGATTTTTCCGGGCTGGACTATTCCGCGCTGAAGCTGCTGCGCACGCCGGAAGCGCTGGTCGAGCGGCTCGACAATGGCGCCTGCCAGGGTTGCCATCAGGCTGGTTCGACCGCCGGTTTCCATTTCATCGGCCTCGACGACAAGACGACATCGCCGCTGAACCGCATCGAGGTCGGCATCTCGCCGCATCTCCATGCCGAGATGCCGCGGCGCGAAGCCTGGCTGCGTGCGACCGCCGACGGCAAGGAGCCGAACCGCCTCCGCCCGCTGTCCTTCGCGCCGCCGGCCGCATGGAAAGACGCCGGCGAGGTCGCTTACGCACCGGCCGAGATGGCGATGCCATGCTTGATGCCGGCGGATGCCGCCCGCTTCGGCGCGACTTGGCAATGCGGCGGCGGCACCGTCTGCACGGCGCTGGCGACGGCATCGGGGGTGCGGACGAAACTGGCGCAATGCCTGCTGCCCAAGGACAGCGAAAAGATGTTCTCCGGCCATCCATGCCTGACCGGCTCGATCGCCAGCAACGGCACGCAGCCTTTCAATGACCGCTACAGCATTAGCGGCCAGTTCGCGGCCTTCGCCACCGACATTTCGCACACCGCCTACACCTGCCGGCCGCCGAAGATCGGTGTGCCGGCCGGCATCGCCTATCGCGGATGCAATGACAAGGACCGCGCCTTTGCCGGCTTCAAGCCGGGCAAGCCGATGCCGAACGAGATCTGCGGGCTGGTCGGCGGCAAAAATTCGACATCTGCGTGGCGACCAATAATTTCGACCAGTGCTTGGGCGGCGCCGTCAATCGCGGCAACCGGCCGGCTTGCTCGGCCGATCATTTCTGCCGCGAAGATTACATGTGCCAATCGCTGCCGCCCGACACGCCTGGTATCGGCAAGGTGAAAGGTGTCGGCTTCTGCTCGCCGACCTATTTTATCTTCCAGATGCGCATCGACAATCATGCCACGCCGTGGTCGGGCGCCGTCCGCGCGACGATGGGCGCAGGGTTCGGCGCCGCGGAAGCGGAGTGAGCTTTTGCTGTGGTCGCTTTCGCGACATCAGCGCCTCACAACGGAATGTTGTCGTGCTTCTTCCAGGGGTTTTGCATGTCCTTGTTGCGCAGCATGCGCAGCGCACGCGCAATGCGGCGGCGGGTCGAATGCGGCATGATCACCTCGTCGACATAGCCGCGCTCGGCGGCGACGAAGGGCGACAGGAAGCGATCCTCGTAAGCCTTTGTATGTGCTGCGATCTTCTCGGCATCGCCGATGTCCTTGCGATAGATGATCTCGACCGCGCCCCTGGCGCCCATCACTGCGATCTGCGCCGTCGGCCAGGCATAGTTCATGTCGCCGCGCAGATGCTTTGACGCCATCACGTCATAAGCGCCGCCATAGGCTTTTCGGGTGATCACGGTGACCTTCGGGACGGTCGCTTCGGCATAGGCAAACAAGAGCTTGGCGCCGTGCTTGATCAGCCCGCCATATTCCTGCGCGGTGCCGGGCAAAAAGCCTGGAACATCGACGAAGGTGACGATCGGAATCGAGAAACAGTCGCAGAAGCGTACGAACCGCGCCGCCTTGCGGCTGGCGTCCGAATCGAGCACGCCGGCCAGCACCATCGGCTGGTTGGCGACGAAGCCGACCGTGCGCCCTTCGACGCGCCCGAAGCCGGTTACGATGTTTTTTGCAAAATCCTGCTGGATCTCGAAGAAGTCACCCTCATCGGCAACTTTAAGGATCAACTCCTTGATGTCGTAAGGTTTGTTGGCGTTATCGGGGATCAGTCGGTCGAGCGACAGATCATGATCGTTGACCGACTGATAACATTCGATCTCGGGGATTTCAGCCGTGTTGGAGGCAGGCAGCAGATCGACCAGCCGGCGCATCTGCAGCAGCGCCTCGACGTCATTGTCGTAAGCGCCATCGGCGATCGACGACTTCGTCGTGTGGACGAAGGCGCCGCCGAGGCTCTCGGCGGTTACCGTCTCGTTGGTGACGGTCTTCACCACGTCCGGGCCGGTGACGAACATGTAGGAGGTGCCGCGCACCATGAAGATGAAGTCGGTCATCGCCGGCGAATAGACGTCGCCGCCGGCGCAAGGGCCCATGATCACTGAAATCTGCGGGATGACGCCGGAGGCGAGCACATTGCGCTGGAATATCTCGGCATAGCCGCCAAGTGCTGCCACGCCTTCCTGGATGCGGGCGCCGCCGGCGTCGTAGAGGCCGATGATCGGCGCGCGGTTGCGCAGCGCCATCTCCTGCACCTTGACGACCTTCTCGGCGTGGGCCTCGGACAGCGAGCCGCCGAACACGGTAAAGTCCTTGGCAAAGACATAGACCGGCCGGCCATTGACGGTGCCCCAACCGGTGACGACGCCGTCGCCGGCGATCTTGGTCTTCTCCATGCCGAAATCGGTCGAGCGATGCTCGACATACATGTCGAACTCCTCGAACGAGCCTTCGTCGAGAAAGACGTCGATGCGTTCGCGCGCGGTGAGTTTGCCCTTCTTGTGCTGAGCGTCGATACGGGCCTTGCCGCCGCCCATGCGCGCCATGGCGCGGCGGCGCTCGAGTTCCTTCAGCACGTCCTTCATCGCTCGGTCCCCAAAACGGAAAGCTGATTTGTGGTAATCGTGGCGGTAAGCGAGCGCAAGCGCCGCTTTTCGCGTCGGTCTCGATAGGCTGGCGGGCACCCGGATCGAACGGGGAACAAACAGCCTTCAACAGCGAAACTTCTTGGCAGGCATTCGCCGGATATGGCAAACTAAACTCATGAAGAACCGCATAGAAATATCCGAGGATTTGAACCGCCGGATCGACATGTTGGCCTCGCGCTCAACCCTGACTCGCGATCAGATCATTGAGGACGCGCTGTCCCATGGCCGTTCTCTGGCGTGGCAGGAAAAGTGGATCGCCGGTGTTCAGGCGGGGATCGAGGCCGCCGACCGCGGAGACTTCGCAAACGAAGAAGAGATCGCGGCGGTTCTCAACAAATATGGTCAGGCATAGCGGTCGGTGCGAATTGTCTGGACCCGACACGGGTAAAAGACACTCAAATAGAAGTTCTGTTCGTCCAGCATGGGGCGAGGGAATGGCCGGGAGAAGTTTGAGCAGACCTTCACGGCTGCTCGTCGTGGCTGTTTTTGCTGCGCTGCAACATGACGGCCCTTGCATTTCGCGGCGAACTGGGCCATATGCGGCGGCATAGGCGCTTGGGCCGGGACCTATCCGGCCTTCTCGACGAATGAGACTGGTTGCGTCTGTTTTCCCTCTTTCCGGCACATCGGCAAGGCGGCGAAAAAGCCCCGTGGCATGATGCCTGCGGGCACGACAGCGCAGCCGTGCGGACGATAACGTCCGCCCGCCTTGTCGTTTCATGACAGTTTTTCGACGGCAGGTTGCGCCCTGCCGCCATTGATGTTTGCGGCCAGGAGCCGCGTGAAAGAAGAATATTTTGAACAACGAAAACACTTTGACCGGTAACGACAATCTGACCGGTAAGAACACTGGCGAGCTTTCGGGATTCGCAGCACTTGGAATTACGGGCGCGCTGCTCAAGGCCACCCATGGCGCAGGCTTCACCGATCCGAAGCCGATCCAGGCCCAGGCGATCCCGCCGCAGCTGGAAGGCCGTGACATTTTCGGCATCGCCCAGACTGGTTCGGGCAAGACCGCGGCGTTCGCGCTGCCGATCCTTTCGAAGATCATCGCGCTCGGCACCAAGCGCCGGCCGAAGACCGCTCGTGCGCTGATCCTGGCGCCGACGCGTGAACTCGCCGTGCAGATCGAAGAGATGATCAAGCTGCTCGCCAAGGGCGCGCATGTCTCGACAGCACTCGTGCTTGGCGGCGTCTCGCGCTTCAGCCAGGTGAAGAAGATCGCTCCCGGCGTCGACATTTTGATTGCCACGCCCGGCAGGCTGACCGATCTGGTGCGTGAGGGCGACCTCGTGCTTGCCGACACCAAATGGCTGGTGCTCGACGAAGGCGACCGCATGCTCGACATGGGCTTCATCAACGACGTCAAGCGCATCGCCAGGGCGACCGCGCCGGACCGTCAGACGGTGCTGTTCTCGGCGACCATGCCGGCCGAAATCGCCGAGCTGGCGAAAGGCCTGCTGAAGAACCCGATCCGCGTCGAAGTGGCGCCGCACAGCACTGCGGCGGCCGAGATCGTGCAGGGCGTCGTCTTTGCCCGTACCAAGCAGAAGCGCCAGGTTCTGGCGACGATGCTCGCCGACGAGGCGATGAAGTCCGTCATCATCTTTTCGCGCACCAAGCATGGCGCCGACAGGGTGACCAAGGATCTCGAGCGCGATGGCTTCAAGGCCGCCGTCATCCACGGCAACAAGTCGCAGAACGCCCGCCAGAAGGCGCTGAACGATTTCCGCGAGGGTTCGGTGCGCATTCTTGTGGCGACCGATATCGCGGCGCGCGGCATCGACGTGCCCGGCATCAGCCATGTGGTGAATTTCGACCTGCCGGACGAGGCGGAGAGCTATGTCCACCGCATCGGCCGCACCGGCCGTAACGGCATGGACGGCATCGCCATCACGCTTTGCGACCCG
This sequence comes from Mesorhizobium sp. WSM4844, assembly GCF_055811775.1. Lineage (NCBI taxonomy): Bacteria > Pseudomonadati > Pseudomonadota > Alphaproteobacteria > Hyphomicrobiales > Phyllobacteriaceae > Mesorhizobium > Mesorhizobium sp. WSM4844. The sequence goes on from NZ_JBVVQB010000008.1 coordinate 109,017, forward strand.
TCCGAGAACAGCAAGCTGCGTCAGGTCGAGCGCATCATCCGCACCAAGCTGCCAATCGTTGCCGACCATCTCGGCAGTCCCGACCCGCAGCGCAATCCTGCCGAAAAGAACGAGCGCAGCTTCGAGCCGGCCAACGACCGTAATGGTCGTCGCGACGGCAGGCGGCCGGGCGGCCACAACAACGGCAACAAGCGCTTCGGCGACAAGCCGGCCTTTGCCGGCGAACGCAAGCCGGAGGGCGCCAAGGCGTTCAAGGGCAACAACAAGCGTCGTTTCGGCGGCAAGCGGCCAGCAGCGCGGGCTGCGTAATCAGATAGCGCATCCGGCCCGCGCCTGTCGGGTCGGCTGCTCACAATGAAAAAGGCGATCGGAGCGATGCTTCGGTCGCCTTTTTCGCCAGAAATCTACTTCACCACCGCCTGTACCCAGACGACAATGCGCTGGGCGAGGAAAGCTGTGGTTGCTGGCGACAGCGCGTCTCCGGCAATGACATGGTTGTCCCGATCGCCGGTATCGTCGACCGGCACCAGTTCGTGCGCCGCGCCCCAGCGCCCGGCGATGTCACGGGTGCGGTCCGGCCGCACGATCCTGTCCGAATCGGAAAGGATGAAGAGGGCAGGGATGGTCGCCTTCTCCACCGGCGCGCCATAGGCCAGCTCGGTCAGCGCCACCATCGGCAGCGTCGCCGCGATCGGATAGCGCCAGGTCCAGAATTTCTCGTGCAGCGCATTGCGAGGCACGAAGCTGCGCTCCTTGCCGGCAACCAGCTCGGCGATCTCTCGGCCCCACGGCATGGTCAGAAGTTCGGCGCCGGAAGCCTTGACGCCGAAATTCGGCGAGATGAACGCTATTGCCGCCACCCCGTCGGATGCGCCCGGCTGCGTCGCGGCCCAGGCTGCCAGCGAGCCGCCGGTCGAAGTGGCGATGACGATCACCTTGTCGCCGATCGCTCGGCCGATGGCGAGCGCTTCCTCATAGTCGTTGATCCAGGCGTTGACGCTGCCGTCCGCCATTGCGGCGCCGCCCTGTCCGTGGCCGGTGAGACGTGTGTAGTAAAGATTGGCGTCGAGCTGGTCGGCCACCTCGTCGGGAAGCGGCCGAACCTCGCCCTTCGACGCCGAAAAGCCGTGGATATAGACGATCGACAGCGGCGTCCTGGCGTGAACCATCGGATTGGCCCAGATGATTTCCTTTTCCAGCCCGTCGTGGATATCAGGTACGGCCGCCTCTTTGCGTGCCAGATAGGCTTGCGGGTCATCGCCGATCACGGAAGGATCGAAGCGGATCGTGATGTCGGCTGGGACGCGCGGGCCAAAGACGTAGGCAAGGACGAGAATGACGGCGAGAGCCAATATCGCAAGCACGATCCGTCGCCCCATCGCAGACTCCATGCAATAAATCTCAACCTATGGCCACGATGGCAAACAGGCAACGACGTCCCGCCGGCGGCGGGATCGCCAACTTTGATGGCCGGTCTATTCGCTCGGCGGCTTGCGGTCGAAATTAAGCGGACGCGCCGTCCAGCGGGTCGCGGTGCTGATGACCCATCGGCAGAACGGTCCCGGCAGGATTCTGAGCAGCTTCAGGCCCCAGCTCAAGCGCCACGGGAAGGTGACTTCGAAGCCGCCGGACTTGATGCCGCGCGCCATGCGGCGCGAGGCGCGATTGACCGGCATCAGCCCGGGCATCGGCAGCAAATTCTTCTCGGTCAGCGGGGTGTCGACGAAGCCCGGGTTTATCACCTGGATGCGGACGTTCATCTTGTCGAAATCGTACTTCAGCGATTCGGCGAGGATATTGATCGCCGCCTTGGTGCCGCCATAGGCGGCCGTGGTCGGCCAGCCGAAATAGGCAGTGACCGAACCGACCAGGACGATATGGCCGCGCGCGCGGACGCGCATGCGCTCGATGACCGGCACCAGGCCGTGGATGATGCCGAAATAATTGACATCGAAGGACTGGCGAAATCCACGGACGGTGAGGTCTTCGCCGGCGGTCGCAATATAGCTCCCGGCATTGAACACGGCCAAGACGATCGGGCCGAGATCCTTCTCGATCGCCGCGACCGTCCTTGCCATGCGGTTCTCGTCGGTGACGTCGCAAGGATAGGCCGTGACGTGGCCCGGCATCTGCGCCGTCTCGACAACAAGCGTGTCGATCGGATCGTCGTCGAGCGCCGTCACCGCGACGACATAGCCCTGCGCCGCGAGGTCCTTGGCCAGTGAACGGCCGATGCCGCTGCTGCCGCCGGTAATCCAGGCGACGCCGTGCTTCGGGTCGGCCCGATAGAGTGTCATGCTATGCCCTGCGACTTTTTCTTAGCCTGTGCTCTAGCGGTGAAGAAATCGGATGAAAAGAGCGCTTTTCAATGGTGAGCTTCAATGATTGGCGCAACGCAACATCTGTTTTAGGAAATTGCAGCCCGGAAATGCCGCTGGACCAGGCAAATTCTTGCCTTGAAACCCAAGCTTCGGGTTTCTAGGGTTCGGCCGCAAGCATAAAGGAATCTCCATGCCCCGTTCTGTGATCGAAGCGATCGGCAATACGCCTCTGATCCGCCTCAACAAAGCCTCGGAAGAAACCGGCTGCGAGATCCTGGGCAAGGCCGAATTCATGAATCCGGGCCAGTCGGTCAAGGACCGTGCCGCGCTGTTCATCATCCGCGACGCCGAGCAGCGCGGACTTTTGAGGCCGGGCGGGGTGATTGTCGAGGGGACGGCCGGCAACACCGGCATCGGATTGACGCTGGTCGCCAAGGCGCTTGGCTACCGCACTGTAATCGTCATCCCGGAGACGCAAAGCCAGGAGAAGAAGGACACGATCAGATTGCTCGGCGCCGAGCTGATCGAGGTGCCTGCCGTTCCCTACAAGAACCCCAACAATTATGTGAAACTGTCGGGCCGTCTGGCCGAGCAGTTGGCCCGGTCCGAGCCGAACGGCGCGATCTGGGCCAATCAGTTCGACAACGTCGCCAACCGTGATGGCCACACCCGCACCACGGCGGAAGAAATCTGGGCCCAGACCGGCGGCAAGGTCGACGGTTTCGTCTCGGCGGTCGGCTCCGGCGGAACACTGGCCGGCGTCGCCTTCGGGCTCAAGGCCAGGAGCAAGGACGTCAAAATCGCGCTCGCCGATCCGCTCGGTGCGGCGCTCTATAGCTTCTACACCAGCGGTGAGCTGAAATCCGAAGGCAGTTCGATCACCGAAGGCATCGGGCAGGGGCGGGTCACCGCCAATCTGGAAGGGTTCACGCCGGATTTCTCCTTCCAGATCCCGGATGAGGACGCGCTGCCTATCGTCTTCGACCTGATCCAGGAGGAAGGCCTGTGCGTCGGCGGCTCGACCGGCATCAACATTGCCGGCGCGATCCGGCTGGCACGTGAGATGGGTCCCGGCCACACCATCGTGACTGTGCTTTGCGACTACGGCACGCGCTATCAGTCGAAATTGTTCAACCCGGAATTCCTGCGTCAGAAGCAGCTGCCGGTGCCGGGCTGGATGGAACAGCGGAGCACAATCTCGGTGCCGTTCGAAAAGGTTGCGTGATGGCTTACAGGACGGATGCCCTGTTTCGCGACGACGCCTATCTCAGGACGGCTGATGCCGTGGTTGTCGCCGTCAACGACCGTGGCGGCATCATTCTGGACCGGACGATCTTCTATGCCACGTCGGGCGGGCAGCCTGGCGATACGGGCACCCTCGAACGCGCCGACGGCAGCCCGATCGCTGTTGCCGCCACCATCACCGGTGAGACCAAGGATGACATCATCCATGTGCCGCCGCCTGAGCAGGCGGTGCCTGAGGTCGGCGAGCCGGTAAAGCTTGCCCTCAATTGGGAGAGGCGGCATCTGCTGATGCGTATGCACACAGCCTGCCACTTGCTTACCGTCGTCTGCCCGTTCCCGATCACCGGTGCCTCGGTTTCCGAGGACGACAGCCGTATCGATTTCGATATTCCGGATGCCGGCTTCACCAAGGAAGACGTGACGGCCCGGCTGATGGAATTGGTGCGGGCCGACCACCCGGTCTTTGTCAGGCTGATCACCGACGAGGAGTTGGCGGCCAATCCGGGACTGGTGAAATCGAAGAATGTTCGGCCGCCGGTCGGCACGGGCAAGATCCGCTTGGTCTGCATTGGCGAGAACGCCTCGATCGACAGCCAGCCTTGCGGCGGCACTCATGTGAAGAGCACTGGAGAAGTCGGCGAGATCCATATCGGCAAGATCGAGAAGAAGGGTCGCGAGAACCGGCGCTTCCGAATACGCTTTGGACCAATGCCGCCGGCCTGATAAACAGCCGGCCTGATAAACAGCCGGCCTGATAAACAGATTGTCGAAGGCGGGCAGGAGAAGAACAATGGCCGAAGACAGCCCTTTCACGGTCGATGCGGACTGGTTGCAGAAGCGCCTCGGCGAGCCTGGCCTGACCATCGTCGACGCGTCCTGGTATTTGCCGGCGCAGAAACGCGACGCGCGCGCCGAATATGACGCAGCGCACATTCCGGGCGCCCGTTTCCTGGATCACGATGCGATCTCGGATCCTGATTCCCCACTGCCGCACACACTGCCGTCGCCGCAGCATTTCGCCCAATATGTCGGCGCCATGGGCATTTCGGCCGACGACACCATCGTTGTCTATGACGGCCCGGGCTTCTTCTCGGCGCCGCGCGCCTGGTGGATGTTCCGTGTCATGGGGGTGTTCCAGGTCTACATATTGGACGGCGGCTTCGATCGCTGGAAAGCGGCTGGACGGCCGGTGACGGCGGAGCCGACGAAGATCGCGCCTTGCGTGTTCCATGCCGACTTCGATGCCGCTCGCGTCGCCGGCCTGGCCGACATGCGCCGGATCGTCGAGACCGGAGAAAGCCAGATCGCCGACGCGCGTTCGCCTGGCCGGTTTGCCGGTACCGAGCCGGAGCCTCGCGCCGGCGTCCGCTCGGGCCATATGCCCGGCGCGCGCAATGCACCGTTTTCGGCGCTTGCCGAGGATGGCGAGTTGCTGTCGAAAGACCGGTTGCGCAAGGTGATCGAGGACGCCGGCATCGACCTGTCAAAGCCGGTCGTCACCTCTTGCGGCTCAGGCGTTACGGCGGCGGCGATCACGCTGGCGCTCGAGACGCTAGGCCACACCGACAACAGGCTCTACGACGGTTCATGGACCGAATGGGGTGGGCTTGGCGATACGCCCGTCGTGACGGGCAAGGACTGACTGCGATGGAAAACGGCGCGCTTGAAGACATCGAGGTCACGGTGACGTTTCTCGAAATGCATGCGCCGCCGGCCTATTCGCCGCCGCTGCCGTACAACCGCCAGATCGCATTGCTGAAAACCAAGGACATTCCGCTGCATTTCTACCGCTATTTGATGGATCGGGTGGGCCGCAAATGGCACTGGGTCAACGTGCTGAGGCTGAGCGACGAGGAGCTTTCTGCCGGGATCCACCGCGAGGACCGGGACATCAGGGTGCTGTATCTCGACGGCTCGCCGGCCGGCTTTTTCGACCTGAAGCCGCATCTGCCGGGAGAAGTGGAACTGGCCTATTTTGGCATGATGGAGCACGCCACCGGCCAAGGCATCGGCCGCTGGTTCCTGGGTGCGGCGATCGACGCCGCCTGGTCGCACGGACCAAGGCGGGTGACGGTGCAGACCTGCACGCTCGACCATCCAGCGGCATTGCCGCTCTATCAGAAGCTCGGCTTTGAACCGGTCGCGCAAAAGAAGGAGATGGTGCATCCAATGACCTTCGCCGAACGTGCGGCCAGCGTCATGCGGCCATGATTTTCTCCGCAGACTGAATTTCATCGATGCTTCAGCTCGGAGGCAAACTGTTGGAGCGTTCGCCACGCATCCAAGGGAACGCGTGGCGCTCGAAATGGCGATGGGAGGATCAATGATGATTCGGGTGGTGATGGCCGGTGCGACCGGCTGGGTCGGCAAGGCACTGGTTCCGGCGATCGGGGCGCAAGGCGACATGGCGCTGGCCGCGGCCGTGTCACGCAGCGGCGCTGGGCAGGATTCCGGCCTGCTGGTCGGCCTGCCGGCAAACGGCATCATCGTTGCCGCCTCGTTGGCCGAGGCAATGGAGGTGCCGTCGGACGTGCTGGTCGACTACACCAAGCCGCATGTCGTGAAGGACCACGCGCTGCTGGCCATCGAAAACGGACGGCACGTGGTGATCGGCACCTCGGGGCTGGGTGCGACCGATTTCGGCGAGATCGATGCTGCAGCCCGCGCCAATCGTGTCGGCGTCATTGCCGCCGGCAATTTTTCGATCACCGCCACGCTGATGAAGCGGTTTGCCCTGATGGCGGCGAAATACGTGCCGGATGTCGAGGTCATCGACTATGCCAGCGCCAGGAAACCCGACGCGCCGTCCGGCACGGCGCGCGAACTTGCCGAAGCGCTGGCCGATGTCCGCAAGGCTTCGACCGCGCGACCGGTCTCGGAGGTCTCCGGTGTGCCGGGAACGCGCGGTGCGGCGGTTGGCACGGGTGAGGGGGTGCAGGTGCATGCGCTTCGCCTGCCTTCCTACATCCTGTCCTGCGAAGCGCTGTTCGGCCTGCCCGACGAGCGGCTGACCATCCGCCACGACGCCGGCTCGTCCGCTGCCCCTTATGTGGCCGGGACGCTGCTCGCCATCCGGCGGGTACAGGAGATCACAGGGCTGGTGCGCGGTCTCGACGCGCTGATGGACTGATCCAGATTGGCAGGAATCGGGTGGGAAGCGCTGGCGCAGCGACGTAATTTCCGGTCGACGACATCGGAGATTTCACCATGACCATCCAGTTCAAGGCCTTACCCACGGAAGGCGTCAGAGCTTTGCAGCGCGGCGGGCCGGACGCCTATGGCCTGATCCCAGAGCGGAAAATATCCGACGGTGACGGCGTGCCTTGCCGCCACTGCCTGAAGAACGTCGCCGCTGGAGAAGCCTACCTTGTCCTGGCTTATCGGCCATTCCCGCAATTGCAGCCTTATGCCGAGACCGGTCCGATCTTCCTGCATGCCGAGCCTTGCGAGCGCGCTGCCGAGGCCGAGGCGCTTCCCGAAATTCTCGAAAGCAGCGACTACATCGTGCGCGGCTACGGCAGCGACGACCGCATCGTCTACGGCAGCGGCGGCGTCATCCCAACGGGCGCTATCGCGGCGCGGGCCGAGAGTTTGTTCGAGCGCGACGACATCGCCTATGTGCATGTCCGCTCGGCACGAAACAATTGCTACCAGTGCCGGATCGAGCGCGCGTGACCGGATCGGTCGCAGCTGTCGTGCGCCTGTCGCAATGTCGCGTTATGGAATGATTGTCGATCGATTTGCCGACCGCGGATGAACCGGCGGGAGATCTCGATATCAGAGGAAGCGGGGCTTTGGCTCCGCTTTTTTGCTGCCTGCATTATATTTCTTTACCCAAAGAAAAAGCCCGCCGGAATGACCGACGGGCTTTGACTGTTGTCTGGACGGCTCGAAAATTAGTTGAACTTGTACTTCGCACCGATGCGAACGGTATGGAACGAAGGCGTGGAGGTGAGAGTGTCGTCCGGCAGCCCAAGTTCTGAGGAAAAATCCTCCTCGGAGAACTGCGAGTAGCGGTATTCGAGACCGACGGTCACGTTGCTGGACATGGCCGTTTCCAGACCACCACCCACCGAGAAGCCGCTGGAGTCCCAGTCGAGGATGTCGCCGATGGGCGAGGACGCATTCAGATCGAAATGCTGCCAGCTGTAACCGCCGAGCACATAGGCAAGTGTCGATTCGTTGACTTTCATACCGACGCGGGCAAGCACATCGAAGCCGTAATCGGTGTCCAGATTGATCGATCCGCCTGGAACTTCCAACTCGGAAGTCATGCCGGAGTAGCGGGCATCCACCATGACACCTGCGACCCAGCTGCCGAAATCATGGTCATAGCCGACGTTCAATTCGCCGAACACACCTTCGCCGCCGAGCCCGTTGAACTCGAGCCCGCCAAGTGGCGGAACCTCGATCTGATGCACCGACGCACCCGCGCCGGCGGCGCCGCCGACGTAGAAGCCGGTCCAGTTGTAGGCAGGCGCTTCAAAAGAGGCGACGCCGCCATTCTGGGCGCCAAAGCGATAGTTGGCCCCGACCTGGAACGTATGCCGCGACGTGTCGATATTGAGGGCGCCATCCGGCAAACCGAACTCGGAAAGCAGATCATCATTGGTACCGAAGCGGGTATAGCGATATTCTGTCTTGATGGTCCAGTTGCTGTTGATGGCCGTTTCAACGCCGGCTCCGACGAAGTAACCGCTCTGGTCCCAATCCAGGTCAAAACCAGCGTTGGTGTCGAGTTCGTATTTCTGCCAGGAATAGCCGCCGAGCACATAGCCCAAAGTGTTCGGCGTGAACAGGTAACCGGCTCGCAAACCAGCGTCGAAGCCGTAGGTCTCTTGGACCGAAGCCTCTAGTCCAGCTACATCGAGCGTGGTTTCAATGTTGCCGATATGGGCGTCCAGGAGTCCGCCGATCAGGAAGCGCGGCGACACCATATAGTCGTATCCAACGGTCAATTCACCGTATACGCCTTCACCACCAATGCCGTTCAACGAGAAGCCGGGAAGGAAGTCGCTGCTGAGCTCGTGGACATTGGCGCCGGCGCCAACGCCAAAGCCGACATAGATGCCACTCCAGTTGAAGGCCGACGTCTCGACCACCGGCACAAGCGCGTCGGCGGCATGAGAAGCCGATCCAAGCGCCAGAACGGAAACTGCGCCAAGAAGAAGAGATTTTGCGAATCGTTTGCTGGTCATTGCCCCTGCCTTTTGAAAAACCCGTCAGCCGTCTAGCACCTGCCCACGCCGGCGGATGTAACAAAAAAGCCACAGGAATAACACATTGCAAGCAAAACGGGTAAAGCCGGCCAGTTGATCGCAAACCGTGAAATTTTCTTGTGGAAAAAAGAGCCGCCGGGGGCGTCGGCGGCTCTTTCGGGAGAGAATCAGCGGCGGGTTCAGGCGGCGAGAACGGCCTTCGGCTCGACCAACTCATAGCCGAGTGATTCGGCCACCGCGCGGTTGGTGATCTTGCCCTTGTGGACATTGAGGCCGTTGCGCAAATGATGATCGTCGACCAGCGCCTTCAGGCCTTTGTCGGCAAGCTGCAGGCCGTAATGCAGCGTCGCGTTGTTCAACGCCTGGGCCGAGGTGACCGGCACCGCGCCCGGCATGTTGGCGACGCAGTAGTGAACGACGCCGTCGACCTCATAGGTCGGGTCGGCATGAGTTGTGGCGTGCGAGGTGTCGAAGCAGCCGCCCTGGTCGATGGCAACATCGACCAGCACCGAGCCCTTCTTCATTCCCGACAGCATTTCGCGCGAAACGAGTTTTGGCGCGGCGGCACCCGGGATCAGCACGGCGCCGACGACGATGTCGGCCGAAAAACATTCCTCTTCCAGCGCCTCGACCGTCGAGTAGCGGGTGTGGACGCGGCCGCCGAAGATATCATCGAGCTGGCGCAGGCGCGGGATCGAGCGGTCGATGATGGTGACGTCGGCGCCAAGGCCGGCCGCCATCCGTGCGGCATGCAGGCCGACGACGCCGCCGCCGAGCACAGTGACCTTGCCAGGCAGCACGCCGGGCACGCCGCCGAGCAGAACGCCGCGGCCGCCATTGGCCTTCTGCAGCGCGGTGGCGCCCGCCTGGATCGACAGGCGGCCCGCGACTTCCGACATCGGCGCCAGCAGCGGCAGGCCACCGCGGTCGTCGGTGACCGTCTCGTAGGCGATGGCCGTCACGCCCGAGGCCAGCAGGCCCTTGGTCTGCTCCGGATCCGGAGCGAGATGGAGATAGGTGTAGAGGATCTGGCCGTCACGGAGCTGGACCCATTCGCTGGGCTGCGGCTCCTTGACCTTGACGATCATGTCGGACTTGGCAAACACGTCGGCGGCCGTTTTGGCGATGGTGGCGCCGGCGGCGCGATAGGCGTTGTCGTCGGCGCCGATGCCGGCGCCGGCGCCGGTCTCGACCAGCACTTCGTGGCCATGCGCGACATATTCGCGGACCGATCCCGGCGTCAGGCCGACGCGGTATTCGTGGTTCTTGATTTCCCGGGGGCAGCCGACGCGCATCTTCTTCTCCTCCTGATCCAGCCTTTTGGGGCATGTTCGCTGTTGAGAGACAGTGAACCACGAATCGTCGCGTAGGTGTTTGCGAATACGCTTGCGCAAGGCGGTGCGGTTCGATAATCGTTGCGTAAAACAGCTGGATTGTCGCAGGAATCCCGAAAAATGCCGCTCGACAGGATTGATATCGCCATCCTCGAAACGTTGCAACGGGATGGGCGGATACCCAACGCGGCGCTTGCCGAGAAGGTCGGCCTGTCACAGTCGGCCTGCTCGCGGCGGCTGGACAATCTGGAGAAATCCGGAACCATCCGCGGCTACCACGCCCGGCTGTCCAATGCCGCTCTTGGCCACCAGATGACGGCGATTGTGCATATATCGCTGTCGGGGCAATTCGAAAAGACACTGTCGGATTTCGAGGCGGCGATAAAGCGCTGCCCGAACGTGTTGTCCTGCCACCTGATGTCGGGTGAATACGATTATATCCTGCGCATCGCGGCAAAGGACCTCGTCGACTATGAGCGCATCCACAAGGAATGGCTGTCGGCAATGCCGCATGTGACGAAGATCAACTCGTCGTTCGCCTTGCGCGAGATCGTCGACCGGACGGCGGTCGGGATGAAGCCGGAACTTGCCTAGGCTTTGAAAGCCTCCGTTACCACCCGGTCCATCGGGATGTCATGCGGCTGCGGGTAGATGGTGGCGATGCGCTGCAGTTCGTAGCCGACACCGATGACCAGCGGCTTGAACGGCATCGCCGCCAGCGTGCGGTCGAAGAAGCCGCCGCCATAGCCCAGCCGATACTGTCTCGGATCGATGCCGACGACAGGCGAGATGACGATGTCGGGCAGCACCGGATCGCCTCCAGCCGGGATCGGGATGTTCCAGACACCCTTCTCAAGCCGGTCGCCCGGTGCGTAGGCGCGAAAGATGAGCGGGCGGGCTTTTTCGACGACAACAGGCAGCGCGGTACGGCCGCCGCGCTCATTGACGGAAGCCATCCAGGCCCGCAAATCCGGCTCGCCGCGGAACGGCCAGTAGAGGCTGACCATGCGGCCGGCAATGTCGCCGATCACCGCGTCGAGGTTTTTGCCGATGCGCCGCGACATTGCCGTCCGCGCGTCAGCCGGGACAGCGAGGCGCGCCGCAATCAGCCGCTCGCGCTCGGCCTTGCGCCATCGTTTCACGTCGTTCCAGTCGGATAGGAGCGGCCGGAATTCCGGGTCGAGCTCGTGCATGAAGCAAGGCGGCGAGGAATATTGCTCCGGACCGTCGTCATGATCGCTATCCAAGTTCCTCTCCTTTCGTCTGCCTCGATGAAATTATACTCGGCTGCAGGATGGGGGCATGTACAACAGCGACATCTCAGGGCGGGCAGTCGGCAAAGTCGGATGTTGTTGCGGTGCACAAAAGTCGCTACATCAGCCTTGGCGAAATTGCTGTCCAGTCTGCGCTCCCGCCCCACCTGCTCTCCTGGCCCAACCTGCTCCCGGAGTGAATGAGATGAACGAAACCAGACATCATGTCGTCGTCGTCGGGGCGGGCTTTGGGGGTCTCGAATTCACCCGCGCGCTTGACGGTGCGCCGGTGCGCATCACCATGATCGACAAGCGCAACCATCATCTTTTCCAGCCGCTGCTCTATCAGGTGGCGACCACGGCGCTGGCGACCTCGGAAGTCGCCTGGCCGATCCGCCATCTCCTGCGCAAGCGCAAGGATGTGACGACACTGCTGGCCACCGTCAGCGGCGTCGACCGCGCCGGCGGAAACGTGCTGCTCGATGATGGCGGCGCGGTTGGATACGACACGCTGCTGCTGGCCACCGGCGCCCGCCACGCCTATTTCGGCCATGACGAGTGGGAGCCTTTCGCACCGGGGCTGAAGACGTTGGAGGACGCCACCACCATTCGACGGCGCATCCTGCTCGCCTTCGAGCAGGCCGAGCGGGAGACCGATCCCGCCAGGCGCCAGGCGCTGCTGACATTGGCGATCGTCGGTGGCGGACCGACCGGCGTGGAACTGGCCGGCACCATTGTCGAACTGGCGCACGAGATGCTGCGCGGCGAGTTCCGCAACATCGATACGCGGCAGACGCGCGTGGTGCTGATCGAGGCCGGTGACCGTATCCTTCCCAATTTCGCGCCGGAACTCTCCGACTATGCCAGCAAGGCGCTCGAGCGGCTTGGCGTGACGGTCGAACTCGGTCGGCCGGTGACACGTTGCGACGCGGAGGGTGTCGTCTTCGGTGAAACGCATCTGCCGGCCAGGACTATCCTGTGGGCAGCAGGCGTCGCCGCTTCGCCGGCCGCCGAATGGCTGGGGGCGGCAGCGGACCGCGCCGGCAGGGTGCTGGTCGAGCCCGATCTGACCGTGCCGGGCAGCCCGGAGATTTTCGTCGTCGGTGACGCTGCGCACGTCCTGCGGCCGGATGGCCGCATGGTGCCCGGCGTAGCACCCGCCGCCAAGCAGCAGGGCCGGCATGTCGCCGCGACGATCAAGGCCCGGCTTGCCGGCGACATGAACCCGCGGCCTTTCCGCTACAGGCATGACGGCGATCTGGCGACGATCGGCAAGCGCGCCGCCGCGATCGACTTCGGCTGGATCAAGCTCACCGGCCGGCTGGCCTGGTGGCTATGGGGCCTGGCGCACATCTATTTCCTGATCGGCTTCCGTAACCGGCTTGCGGTTTCGCTGAGCTGGCTATGGATCTACCTGACAGGGCAGCGCAGCGCGCGGCTGATCACCCAAGGCGACGACGACAGGAACTGACGTCTCCGCCCGCGCACATGCATCCGCACGTCATCTGTTCCCTTATGGACTCGACCGGATTCAGGCGCGAAGCTGTGCTTCGGTCAGGACTTGGCACGCTGTTGAAGGCTGGCACGCCGTTGAACAGCAGCCGGCTCGAACCGCATCATCGACTTGATGTTCGACGGAGAACCAATTGATCCCATGCGGAAATTAGTCGTCGCCGGCCTAAGCCCTGTAAACCACCTGGCGGACATCGATGTAGCTGGCGCGGAAGCCGGCTTCGCAATAATGCAGGTAAAACTCCCAGAGCTTCTTGAAGCGGTCGTCGAAACCGAGCGGGACGATCTTTTCCCATGACCCACAAAAACGGTGGCGCCATTCGGCGAGCGTGCGGGCATAGTCGTCCGGGAAAATGCGCTCGCGCAGATGAGCAAGGCCATGGTCTTTGCCGAGCGTTTTCAGGATCGACGGCGTCGGCAGCATGCCGCCCGGGAAGACGTAACGCTGGATGAAATCCGGCCGGGCGCGATAGGTATCGTAGGCTTTCTCGTTGATGGTGATGATCTGCAGGCCGGCGGTGCCGCCAGGCCGCAGGCAATCCTTCATCTTGCCGAAAAACACGGGCCAGTACTTTTCGCCGACCGCCTCGAACATCTCGATCGAGGCGATGCGGTCGTAGGAACCGGTTTCGTCGCGGTAGTCCTGCAGCTTGATGTCGATCTTGTCGGCAAATCCAGCCTTCTGGACGCGTGCTCTGGCGAAATCATGCTGCTCGCGGCTGATTGTCAGCCCGGTGACGCGGCAGCCGATCTCGCGCGCCGCGAATTCGGCAAAGCCGCCCCAGCCGCAACCGATTTCAAGCACGTGGTCGTTCGCGCCGATGCCCGTGTCCTTGGCCAGCGCGCGATATTTGGCGGCTTGCGCGCTTTCCAGATCGTTGGCGCCAGCCGCATAGAGCGCCGACGAATAGGTCATGCTCGGATCCAGCCATTCCTTGTAAAAGGCGTTGCCGAGATCGTAATGCGCCGAAATGTTGCGCTTCGAGCCGGTGCGGGTGTTTTGGTTGAACCAGTGGCGGACACGCTGGACGGCGTTGATCAACCAGCTGGCGCCGCCGGCGATGCGCTCTCCGATTTCTGAATTGACGACGAACAGTTCCAGGAAACTGGTCACATCGGGACTGTCCCAATCGCCGTCGATGTAGGATTCGGCGATGCCGATGGTGCCGCCGCTGAAGGCGCGGCCGGGCAGGCGCCAGTTCTTGAGCACCAGTTCGGCGTCCGGACCCGGGCCCTTGCCGCCGACGAGGACGGCGCGGCCGTCCGGCATCCTCACCTTGAGCGAGCCACGCGGCAGGTTCATCGCCGCCGACAGCACCATGCGCGCCTTGGCCGGCAGGCCTTTGACGGTCTCGGCGAAATTGAATTCGTCCAATCTGACCGCGTCGCCCGACGCAACGCTGGTGTCTTCCTTGTGAGCCATGTCACGCCCCCGGGACTTCTGCGGCGCCGGCGCAAAATCGCCGGTTTCCAACTCTCTCGCAGTTCATCGGCAGGGCGCGAACGCCGCTTCCCGATGAATCCCCGCAGCAATCTTTCACGTCATCAAGGGGAACTTCAAGAGCCAAGGCAAGCGAGCACGGATCATGGAAAGATTTTGGGGGAGGGCGCTGATCAACGCCGGAATCACTATGGTTGCAGCCACCCGGATGCAGTAGTTTTAGCCATGCGTTATGTCATCGTCATCTGCGCCGTCACGTTCTTCCTGATCTGGGACGGGCTCTACAATCAGGGCAGCTATCTCGACACCACGGTCAGGGAGATTAACCGCATCGTGCGCTACATCACCAGCATGATGTAGGTTTCCTCGCCTTCGCCCCAACGCGTTGTTGCCGCGACATCGTTGCCGGTTGACGCAATCGTGTTGCCCACACAAAACATGGCTGCACATCGATCGAGGAGGCTGGGGTTGATCCGGCATATCGTTTTCTTCAGCGCACGGCACAAAGAGGACGTCGAGGCCGTACGCACGGGCTTGCTGGCGCTGGGCAACATCCCCCATTCCCGTCTGTTCGAGGTGACGCTCAACAGCAAGGTCGACCCGCTTTCGGACGAGATCGACGTGGTCGTTTATGCCGAGTTCGACGATGACGCCGCTCTGGCCGCGTATAAGGCGCATCCGCTCTATGCCGAGACGACCAGTCAGGTCAAACCGCTGCGCGAATTGCGCTATTCGGCGGACATTGTGGCTGCGACTTGAAGGGAAACTGACCGAAGCAGGAGCGCACCCATCTGCGGCCGTTGGTTCGGTCGGATCAGCGCCCTGCCGTTTTCGCGCGTCGCCAAGGCAGCGTGGCCAAGAACAGCCATCGCGACGACCGCTGCCGCTATATGAAATCCCTGCGCGTCAGGCGAGGGCTCTTGAACCAACTTCCGGAATGATGCACACCGCGCCGGCATGATCGAGACTATGCCAGCACGCCCTCATTCGCCCGGCGCTTATCCGCCCGGCCCCTGTCCGCTTGACCATCTTGTGCTGCCGACCGCGAGCCTCGACGTGGCACGGGCGCGGCTGGTTTCGCTTGGCTTTGTCGTGGCGCCGACCGGCATCCATCCTTTCGGCACGGAAAACTGCTGCGTCTTCCTTGAGGACGGCACCTATCTCGAGCCGCTGGCAGTGGTCAATGCCCAAGCGGCGGCGAAAGCGATCGCCGACGGCAACGCCTTCGTCGCGCGCGATCGCGCCTATCGCGACAGCTGCGGCAATGAGGGATTTTCCGCCCTTGTCCTGGGCACCCAAAGTGCGGATGCCGCCCACGCACGCTATGTCGAAGCCGGCCTGTCGGCTGGAGACATGCTGAGCTTTTCGCGCGCATTCACCGACGCGGCGGGAAACAGCGACACGGCATCGTTCAAACTGGCCTTCGCCTCCGGCACCGGGGCGACGGACGCATTCCTGTTTGCCTGCGAGCGGATCAATGCGCCGAAAGTGGACCGCAGCGCGTTGCAGGTCCACGCCAATGGCGCAACCGGCATTGTCGAGGTCGTGGCGGTCAGCACCGAGCCAGCCGAACAGCACCGATTGATTTCGATCGCGACGCGCAGTCCGGCGACCGGGCAGGGGAGCAGCACCGCGCTTGACCTGCCGAACGCGACCTTGACCCTGCTTGACCCCGTCGCTTTCGAATCGCGCTTCGGCATACCTGCCGGCGCGCCATCGGAACTCCGCTTCGCGGCGATCGTCTTTTCAGTTGGTTCCGCCGACACGGTCGCCAAGCTGCTTTCAGCAAGTTCCGTCGAACATGACATACGCGGCGATGATATTGTCGTGCGGCCGGCATCCGGGCAGGGTGCGGCCTTCGTTTTCCAGGAGAAAGCATGAGCAAGCCCAATTCGTCCGTAACCGTCGGCAATGTCGTCTTCGGCAACACCGCGCCGCTGTCGCTGATTGCCGGCCCGTGCCAGCTTGAATCGCGCCAGCACGCCTTCGACATGGCTGGCGCGCTGAAGGAACTGACCGAGAAGCTCGGGCTGGGCCTCGTCTACAAGACCAGTTACGACAAGGCCAACCGCACCTCGCTTGGCGGCACGCGCGGCGCCGGGCTCGATGCGGCGCTGCCCGTCTTCGACGATTTGCGCAAGGCGTTTTCGCTGCCGATCCTGACCGATATCCACACCGAGGAACAGTGCGCGCTCGTCGCGCCGCATGTCGATATCCTGCAGATTCCGGCTTTCCTCAGCCGCCAGACCGATCTGCTGATCGCGGCGGCAAGAACCGGCAAGGTCGTCAATGTCAAGAAGGGCCAGTTCCTCGCGCCGTGGGACATGAAGAACGTCGTCGCCAAGGTCACCGGTTCCGGCAACGCCAATGTGCTGGTCACCGAGCGCGGCGCGTCCTTCGGCTACAACACGCTGGTGTCCGATATGCGCGCCCTGCCGATCATGGCCGAGATCGGCGCGCCGGTGATTTTCGACGCCACGCATTCGGTGCAGCAGCCGGGCGGGCAGGGCGGCTCGTCAGGCGGCGATCGGCGCTTCGTCGAGACGCTGGCGCGCGCCGCGGTTGCGGTCGGTGTCGCCGGCGTCTTCATCGAGACGCATCAGGATCCCGACAACGCCCCCTCCGACGGTCCCAACATGGTGCCGCTGAAGGACCTTCGGGCGCTGCTTGAAAGGCTGATGGCATTCGATCGCGTCGCCAAGGGCTGAGCAAGTTCAGCGGCCCAGCCCTAAGTCCGACCCGAAACTTGTGATCAACAGGCGCCGGTTGTACGCTGCCCAGGCAACCGAGTGCCTTGGAGGAGGAAGCCATGTCCGTCGCCCGCGTCACCGAAATCACATCATCGTCGAATAAGAGCTTTCAGGACGCCATCGAACAGGGGATTGCCCGCGCCGCAAAGACATTGAAGAACGTCGAAGGCGCCTGGATCCAGGACCAGAAGGTCGTCGTCGAGAACGGCACGATCTCCGCCTACCGCGTCAACATGAAGGTCACCTTCATCCTCGCTGAGTGATCAGCCCTGCACGTATGACCGCGTCCATAAAAGTCTGGAACCTTCGCAGCCCTCTCCTCATTGTCGAAGCTGAAGTGAACGACAAGAGGAGCACATCATGACAACCCAGACAGGACACACTGAAGCCATCGCTGCCTCGCGGGTGATCGGCACTTCCGTCTACAACACGGAAGGCACGCACATCGGCGACATCGAGGATGTCATGCTCGACAAATTGTCGAATGGAATCATGTTTGCCGTGATCGGCTTTGGCGGATTTCTCGGCATCGGCGAGAAATACCACGCCATTCCGTGGGCGAGCCTCGACTATGACGAGAACAAGGGCGGCTATGTCGTGCCGTTCACCAAGGAGCAACTGAAGGCAGCTCCCGCCTATTCGATCAACGAATTGACGGGCGCCGACGGCGAGGCCGCGCGTGATGCTTCATACAGTTACTACAAGGTCGAGCCTTATTGGCATTGATCTTGCTCTGCCGGAATCAAAAGGCCCCCGGTTGAACCGGGGGCCTTTTTTGCAGGATATCTACTCCGCTGCAATGGTCGACAACTCTACCGCGCCCTGTTGAGGCTGCTGAGTGTCACACGACGTCAAAAACGCCGCCGCGATCAGGAACAAACTCACAATACCGCTCAACTGAGACATGGCGAAACTCCTCCTGTTTCGCCCCGCGCAGCTGTGAGCATAAACCAGAAAGCCGCATGCCGCCAAGGCCTATGACTGACATGACTTATGATGACAGCAATTTGTGCTTCGTGATTCGATGTGGCGGAAGTGGCGGCACTATTTGCGGACGCCCCGATTGCGTTTTGCGGCACTTTGGCTAAGACGTGCGCGACGCTTCGTCAGATCAATCGGGGACATCGCAATGACTGCCATCATCGACATTGTCGGGCGCGAAATCCTGGACAGCCGCGGAAACCCGACCGTCGAGGTCGACGTCGTGCTCGAAGACGGCTCGATGGGCCGCGCTGCGGTGCCTTCCGGCGCCTCGACCGGCGCGCATGAGGCGGTCGAGCTGCGCGACGGCGGCGCCCGCTACCTCGGCAAGGGCGTCCTGCGGGCGGTAGAGGCCGTCAATGGCGAGCTGTTCGAAGCGATCGGCGGGATGGAAGCCGAGAACCAGATCCACATCGACCAGACCATGATCGAGCTCGACGGCACACCCAACAAGAGCCGCCTCGGCGCCAATGCGATCCTTGGCGTGTCGCTGGCGGTGGCCAAGGCTGCGGCGGAAGCGGCTGGCCTGCCGCTCTACCGCTATGTGGGTGGCACCAAGGCGCATGTGCTTCCGGTGCCGATGATGAACATCATCAACGGTGGCGCCCATGCCGACAACCCGATCGATTTCCAGGAATTCATGATCCTGCCGATCGGTGCGCCGACACTGCGTGATGGCGTGCGCTGGGGTTCGGAAATTTTCCATACGCTGAAGAAGCGGCTGAAGGACGCCGGCCACAACACCAATGTCGGCGACGAGGGTGGCTTCGCTCCTAACTTGAAAAGCGCGCCCGCAGCGCTCGATTTCATCATGGAATCGATCGAGAAGGCCGGCTTCAAGCCGGGCGAAGAGGTTGCGCTCGGCCTCGACTGCGCCGCGACCGAATTCTTCAAGGACGGCAACTACGTCTATGGAGGCGAGAAAAAGACCCGCGATCCGAAGACCCAGGCCAAGTATCTGGCCAAGCTCGCCGCGGACTATCCGATCATCACCATCGAGGATGGGCTGGCCGAAGACGACTGGGACGGCTGGAAAACGCTGACCGACCTCATCGGCAACAAGACCCAGCTGGTCGGCGACGATCTGTTCGTCACCAATACGGCCCGGCTGCGCGACGGTATCCGCATGGGCGTCGCCAATTCTATCCTGGTCAAGGTCAACCAGATCGGCTCACTGACCGAAACGCTCGATGCCGTCGAGACCGCGCACAAGGCCGGCTACACCGCGGTCATGTCGCACCGCTCGGGCGAAACCGAAGATTCGACCATCGCCGATCTCGCCGTCGCCACCAATTGCGGGCAGATCAAGACGGGTTCGCTGTCGCGGTCGGATCGCATGGCCAAGTACAATCAGCTCATCCGCATCGAGGAAGAGCTCGGCAAGCAGGCGCTCTACGCCGGCAAGTCGATCGTGAAGGGCTGAGCCGCAGAAAATCCTAAAACCCAGAAAATCCGAAAACGAAAGGGCGGGGCATTCTCGCCTTTTTTGTTTCAACACCGCCAGATCCGGTCGTCCGTAACCGTCCATTAAGCACAATCGGGCGAGAAAGGGCTAGGTCGCAGAGTGGTTAGAGCGCCCTTTGCGCGTCCAGGCGCGCGCGGTGCTCTAAGGGATTTGGGTCATGTGGACACGTCAGCACAAGCAGAGAAATACCGGTCGGCTGATCATCCCCTCGCTCTGCGTGGCGTTCCTCGCCTATTTCGGCTTTCATGCCTACCACGGCGAATTCGGCATCTATTCCAAATACCGGTTGCAAGCCGAAGCCGTCGACCTGCAAGGTAAGCTCGATGCCGTCAAGGCGCGCCGGCTCGATCTGCAGCGGCGTGTTCAGCTCATGCATCAGGGCACACTGGAGAAGGACATGCTCGACGAGCAGGCGCGCAAGGCGCTCAATGTGTCCCACGCCGACGAAATCACCATCATGCTACCGGCCACGGCAAGATAACCAAATTCAAGTTAATCGCCGATATTTTCAACGATTTTAATTGCTTAGACGCATGTCAGCCATGCATTTTTCGGCATGGCGAAACGCTTTCTCGCGTGTTAGCCTTTGCCAAATCGGTGGGGAGAACTGATCTCCCTCAGTGTCCGCAAGAGACGCCAACAGGGAGTGATGCATGGCCACCGCCGCCAGAAAAGCGCCTGCCAAAACCAAACCCAAATCCGACGGCAAATCGGCAGGGCTTTCAGCCCCCAAACCTCTCGACTTCACCAAGGATGAGGAGCTTGACGCCTACCGGCGCATGCTGCTCATTCGCCGCTTCGAGGAAAAGGCCGGCCAGCTCTACGGCATGGGCTTCATCGGCGGCTTCTGCCACCTCTATATCGGCCAGGAAGCAGTTGTCACCGGCATGAAGATGGCGCTGATCGACGGCGACCAGATGATCACCGCCTACCGCGACCATGGTCACATGCTGGCGATGGAACTGTCGCCGCGCGGCGTCATGGCCGAATTGACCGGGCGCCGCGGCGGCCTGTCCAGGGGCAAGGGCGGCTCCATGCACATGTTCTCCAAGGAGAAGCATTTTTACGGCGGCCACGGCATTGTCGGCGCGCAGGTCTCGCTCGGCACCGGCCTCGCCTTCGCCAATCGCTATCGCGGCAACAACAATGTGACACTGACCTATTTCGGCGATGGCGCCGCCAATCAGGGCCAGGTCTATGAGAGCTTCAACATGGCCTCGCTATGGAAGCTGCCGGTGATCTTCATAATCGAGAACAACCGCTATGCCATGGGCACCTCGGTAACGCGTTCGTCGGCCGAGACGGATTTTTCGCACCGCGGCGCCTCCTTCAAGATCCCCGGCATCCAGGTCGATGGCATGGACGTCCGTGCAGTCAAGGCAGCCGGCGATCTCGCCACCGAATGGTGCCGTGACGGCAAGGGGCCGCTGATTCTCGAAATGCAGACCTATCGCTACCGCGGCCACTCGATGTCCGATCCGGCAAAATACCGCTCCAAGGAAGAAGTGCAGAAGATGCGCTCCGAGCGCGACCCGATCGAGCAGGTCAAGGCGCGCCTGCTCGACAAGAAGTGGGCTGATGAGGACGAGCTCAAAGCCGTTGACAAGGAGGTCCGCGACATTGTCGCCGACGCCGCCGAATTTGCCCAGAACGACGCAGAGCCGGATCCGTCCGAGCTCTGGACCGATATCGTACTGTAACGAGAGGGCAAGGCCATGCCGATCGAAATTCTCATGCCCGCTCTCTCGCCGACTATGGAAGAGGGCAATGTTTCCAAATGGTTGAAGAAAGAGGGCGATAAGGTTGTCGCTGGTGATGTCATCGCCGAGATCGAAACCGATAAGGCGACGATGGAAGTCGAGGCCGTCGACGAAGGCACGCTAGCCAAGATCGTGGTTCCTGCCGGCACCGAAGGTGTCAAGGTCAACACGCTCATCGCAGTGCTCGCCGTTGATGGTGAAGACATCGACAAGGCAGGCGAAGGCATCGGCGAGGAACCTGCCAAGGCGGAAACTGCAGCGCCAGCGCCTGCTGCGGCCAAAAGCGAGGGCGCAGCACCTGTCGCCGCGGCGCCGAGAACCGAAATCGCCGCCGATCCCGACATCCCGGCCGGCACGGAGATGGTCTCGACCACGGTGCGCGAAGCGCTGCGTGACGCGATGGCCGAGGAAATGCGCCGTGACGCAGACGTCTTCGTGATGGGCGAGGAGGTCGCCGAGTACCAGGGCGCTTACAAGATCACGCAAGGGCTGCTGCAGGAATTCGGGGCGCGTCGCGTCGTCGACACACCGATCACCGAGCACGGTTTTGCCGGCGTCGGTGTTGGCGCGGCGATGGCCGGCCTGAGGCCGATCGTCGAGTTCATGACCTTCAACTTCGCCATGCAGGCGATCGATCATATCATCAACTCCGCCGCCAAGACGCTCTACATGTCCGGCGGCCAGATGGGCGCGCCCATCGTCTTCCGCGGGCCAAACGGCGCGGCCGCCCGCGTCGCCGCCCAGCACTCACAGTGCTATGCCGCCTGGTACAGCCACATTCCCGGCCTCAAAGTGGTGATGCCCTACACCGCCGCCGACGCCAAGGGATTGCTGAAGGCCGCGATCCGCGACCCGAACCCGGTCATCTTCCTCGAGAACGAAATCCTCTACGGCCAGTCCTTCGATGTGCCGAAGATCGACGATTTCGTGCTGCCGATCGGCAAGGCGCGCATCCACAAGTCGGGCACGGATGTCACCATCGTCTCCTTCGGCATCGGCATGAGCTACACGGTGAAGGCCGAGGCAGAATTGCGCGGCATGGGCATCGATGCCGAGATCATCGACCTCAGGACCATCCGCCCTCTCGATTTCGACACCATCATCGCCTCGGTCAAGAAGACCAATCGTCTCGTGGTGGTGGAGGAAGGATTTCCGCAGAGCTCGGTCGGCGACCACATCGCCAGCCAGGTGTCGCAGCGCGCCTTCGATTTCCTCGACGCGCCGGTCATCACCATTGCCGGCAAGGACGTGCCGATGCCCTATGCGGCAAACCTCGAAAAGCTGGCGCTGCCCAATGTCGGCGAGGTCGTCGAGGCGGTCAAAGCCGTCACATATCGCTGATGAATGGGGAGGATCCGGTGGCGACTGCGAGAGAGACACGACGGATTGCTTGGGCGATTTTTTGGCGCGCGGGCCTTACAGGCATTATCCTCGGCTTTGTCTCTGGCTTTATATTCGGATTTGTCATCAATTTTGTTGGAACGATCGCCGGCGTTGATCGGCAACTTCTCTACCAAATAAGTGCGTGGGGTGGCGGTATTCTCGGACTGGTCGCTTCTTTCCTGGCATTCAACTATTTCCTCGCTTGGTCGATCGGCAGACCGATCGGTGAAAAGACTCTTTCGCTATCTGTATAGCGCTGCTGACACGGTGAACGCATTTCGCTTGGGAGAAGAATACCTATGCCGATCAACATCACCATGCCGGCCCTGTCGCCCACGATGGAAGAGGGCAATCTTGCCAAGTGGCTGGTCAAGGAGGGCGACAAGGTTTCGCCGGGCGACGTGATCGCCGAGATCGAGACCGACAAGGCGACGATGGAAGTCGAAGCCGTCGATGAGGGCACGGTGGCCAAGCTGGTGGTTCCAGCCGGCACCGAAGGCGTCAAGGTCAACGCGCTGATCGCCGTGCTCGCCGCCGAAGGTGAAGATGCGGCGGCTGCCGCGAAAAGCGGCGACGGCGCTGCCGCTCCGGCAAAAGCCGAGGCAAAACAGGATAAGGCGCCAATCTCCCCACCCGTGGGGGAGATGTCGACGAAGTCGACAGAGGGGGGCGCTGTCCCGCCAGCGGCAAGGAACGAGGCGCCCCCCTCTGGCCTGCCGGCCATCTCCCCCACAAGGGGGGAGATCAGCCAGTCGGACGGTCGCACCTTCGCCTCGCCGCTGGCCCGTCGCATCGCCCGGGAAGCCGGTGTCGATGTCTCTGCGGTGACAGGCTCCGGCCCGCATGGCCGCGTGGTCAAGGCCGATGTCGACGCAGCGATTTCCAGCGGCGGCGCCAAGGCGGCACCCGCCGCGAAAGCGGCACCTGCCGGCGCTCCGGCTCCGGCGGCCGCAGCCAAGCCAATGTCGGACGACCAGGTGCTGAAACTGTTTGCCGACGGCTCTTACGAGCTTGTCCCGCATGACAACATGCGCAAGACCATTGCGCGCCGGCTGGTCGAGGCCACGACCACCATCCCGCATTTCTACCTGACGCTCGACTGCGAGCTTGATGCGCTCCTGGCCCTGCGCACGCAGCTCAATGCGGCCGCCCCGGTGAAGAAGACCGACAAGGGTGAGGCGCCGGCCTACAAGCTGTCGGTCAACGACATGGTCATCAAAGCGATGGCAATGGCGCTGATGGCGGTGCCGGATGCCAATGCGTCATGGACCGAGAGCGCCATGGTCAAGCACAAGCATGCCGACGTCGGTGTCGCCGTGTCGATCCCCGGCGGGCTGATCACGCCGATCATCCGGCGTGCCGACGAAAAGACGCTGTCGGTCATCTCCAACGAGATGAAGGATCTTGCCAGCCGCGCGCGCAGCCGCAAGCTGAAGCCGGAAGAATACCAGGGCGGCATCACTGCGGTGTCCAATCTCGGCATGTTCGGCATCAAGGACTTTGCCGCCGTCATCAACCCGCCGCATGCGACGATCCTGGCGGTCGGCGCCGGCGAGGCGCGCGCGGTGGTCAAGAACGGTGAGATCAAGATCGCTACAATCATGTCAGTCACTCTGTCGACCGATCACCGCGCCGTCGACGGCGCGCTCGGCGCCGAACTGCTCGGCGCCTTCAAGCGCATGATCGAAAACCCGATGGGCATGCTGGTCTAGAAAGGAAGGAGGGGGTGCGGGAAGGAGGGGGTGCGGAAAAACTCTTCACCAGCCTTTTTGCCTTCAGCCTTTCCAGCGTTGCAACGATCGTCGTGCATTGGCTGTTCGTGGGTTGGCGGGTGAGGGGCGCGCAGGCAGATTTCGACCGGAGTGGGGCAAACGCATGAAAACAGTCCTTTGCTACGGCGATTCGCTGACCTGGGGCTATGATGCGGCAAGTCTGGATCGCCACCCGCTCAAGGACCGCTGGCCGAGTGTGCTGCAGGCGACGTTGGGAGCCAGCGTCGAGGTCATCGCCGAAGGCTTGAACGGCCGCACAACGGCTTTCGACGACCATTTGGCCGGCGCCGACCGTAACGGCGCAAGAGTGCTGCCGACGATCTTGATGACGCATGCGCCGATCGACCTGGTCATCATCATGCTCGGCGCCAACGACATGAAGCCGTGGATTCACGGCAATCCGGTCGCCGCCAAGCAAGGCATGCAGCGCCTGATCGACATCGTGCGCGGTCACGACTACCCGTTCGATTGGCCGTCGCCGCAAATCCTGATCGTCGCGCCGCCCGCCGTCAGCCGCACGGAAAACGCCGAATTCAAAGAAATGTTCGCCGGCGGCGATGAAGCGTCGAAGCGGCTGGCACCACAATATTCCGTCCTTGCCGACGAGGTCGGCTGCGGCTTCTTCGATGCCGGCTCGGTGGCCGAGACCACGCTACTCGACGGCGTCCATCTCGACGCAGAGAACACGCGCAAAATCGGGCAGGCATTGGCGCCAATCGTGCGCGTGATGCTGGAACTCTAGAGAATCATGGGAGAAATCCGTGGCTGAGAACTACGACGTCATCATCATCGGCTCCGGCCCCGGCGGCTATGTCACGGCGGTGCGTTCCGCCCAACTCGGGTTCAAGACAGCGATCGTCGAGCGCGAGCATCTCGGCGGCATCTGCCTCAACTGGGGTTGCATCCCGACCAAGGCGCTGCTGCGTTCGGCCGAGATCATGCACTATTCGGATCATTTGAAGGACTACGGCTTGAAGATCGACGGCAAGGTCAGCGTCGATACCGCTGCCGTGGTCGACCGCTCGCGAAAGGTCTCGCTGCGGCTGAACGGCGGCGTCGCCTTCCTGATGAAGAAGAACAAGGTCGATGTCATCTGGGGCGAAGCCAAGCTGTCCAAGGCGGCTTCCGGCGACAGGCCGGGCGAGATCGTCGTGTCGAAATCGTCGAAGAAGCCGATGGAGCCTCAGCCGCCGGCGCCCAAGGGCGTCAAGGGCGAGGGCACCTACACCGCCAAGCACATCATCCTGGCGACCGGCGCCAGGCCGCGGGCGCTGCCCGGCATCGAGCCCGACGGCAAGCTGATCTGGACCTATTTCGAAGCGATGGTGCCGAAGGAGATGCCGAAATCGCTGCTGGTGATGGGTTCGGGCGCAATCGGCATCGAATTCGCCTCATTCTACCGCACCATGGGCGCGGAGGTGACGGTGGTCGAGTTGCTGCCGGCGGTGATGCCGGTCGAGGACGCAGAGGTCTCGAAATTCGCGCAAAAGCAGTTCGAGAAGCAAGGCATGAAGATCATCCTCGATGCCAAGGTCACCAAGGTCGAAAAAGCTGCGAACTCGGTAACCGCGCATGTCGAGATGAAGGACGGCAAGGTCGAGAAGATCACCGCCGACCGGATGATCTCGGCCGTCGGCGTGCAGGGCAATATCGAAAATCTCGGCCTCGAAGCGCTCGGCGTGAAGACCGAGCGCGGCTGCGTCGTCGTCGACGGCTACGGCAGCACCAGTGTGCCCGGCATCTATGCCATCGGCGACGTTGCCGGCCCGCCTATGCTCGCCCACAAGGCCGAGCATGAAGGCGTGGTCTGCGTGGAAAAGATCGCCAACGTCCCCGGCGTGCACGCCACTGACAAACTGAAAATTCCGGGCTGCACCTATTGCAACCCGCAGGTTGCCTCCGTCGGGTTGACCGAAGCGAAAGCCAAGGCCGAGGGCAAGGATATCCGCGTCGGCCGCTTCCAGTTCGCCGCCAACGGCAAGGCCATTGCGCTCGGCGAGGACCAGGGTTTCGTAAAGACCATCTTCGACAGGAAGACCGGGCAGTTGCTCGGCGCGCATATGGTCGGCGCCGAAGTGACCGAGCTGATCCAGGGCTTTGTCGTGGCGATGAACCTGGAGACCACCGAGGAAGAACTGATGCACACGATCTTCCCGCACCCGACGCTGTCGGAGATGATGAAGGAAAGCGTGCTCGACGCCTATGGCCGCGCGCTGAACGCGTGATAAATTGACCGCGTAAGACTCAATAGGTGAGAGCCAAGGAACTCAACCGTAAGGTAATTCGTTTCCGGATGCATTTATCACCAGAGGAGAGGGCATATGGACGTGAATGGCGTGGGCTGGATCGCAGCCATCATCATCGGAGGACTGGCAGGCTGGCTTGCCGAGATGTTCATCAAAAGCAACATGGGCATTTTGATGAACATCGTTCTGGGCATCGTCGGCGCGATCGTGCTGAATGCCATCCTGCAGGCGCTCAACATCGGCGCCTTCGGCACCGGCTGGATCGCCTATCTAATCACCGGTTTCGTTGGCGCCTGCCTGCTGATCTTGGCAGGGCGCATGGTGCGCCGTTAGTTGCTGAACTCTTGCCATGCGAAAACGGCTGTGGCGGCATGCGTCGCCGCGGCCTTTTTCTTTGCAGCGAAAAGTCCTAGATGGAAAGCGAACGCCGGAAGCGATCGCGAATGAACTGGATTTCTGATGGTCACCGTCCTCGACACGATCGCCAATGCGCCGCGCCTGCGGCATCCTGAAAAGGCGCACAAGCCTGACCAGGATGTGCTGCGCAAGCCCGACTGGATCCGCGTCAAGGCGCCGATGTCGAAAGGCTATGCCGAGACGCGCGACATCGTGAAGTCGCACAGGCTGGTGACGGTGTGCGAAGAGGCCGGGTGCCCCAATATCGGTGAGTGCTGGGAGAAGAAGCACGCCACCTTCATGATCATGGGCGAGATCTGCACGCGTGCCTGCGCCTTCTGCAACGTCGCTACCGGCATTCCAACCGCGCTCGATCCCGATGAACCGGCGCGCATCGCCCACGCCGTCAAGCAAATGGGTCTAACCCATGTCGTCATCACTTCGGTCGACCGCGACGATCTCGCCGATGGCGGAGCTCAGCACTTTGCCGAGGTCATCCGCGCCATCAGGGCGGCAACGCCTTCGACGACGATCGAAATCCTGACGCCCGACTTCCTGCGCAAGGACGGCGCGCTGGAGATCGTGGTGGCGGCCAAGCCTGATGTGTTCAACCACAATCTGGAGACCGTTCCGTCGAACTATCTGACGGTCCGGCCGGGCGCCCGCTATTTCCATTCGATCAGGCTGCTGCAGCGGGTCAAGGAGCTCGATCCCTCGATCTTCACCAAATCCGGCATCATGGTTGGCCTTGGCGAGGAGCGGAACGAGATCCTGCAATTGATGGACGATCTGCGTTCGGCCAATGTCGACTTCATGACCATCGGTCAGTATCTGCAGCCATCGAAAAAGCACCATCCGGTGATCCGTTTCGTCACGCCGGAAGAATTCAAGTCCTTCGAGACGATCGGCAAGACCAAGGGCTTCCTGCTGGTGGCATCGAGCCCGCTGACGCGTTCGTCGCATCACGCCGGCGACGATTTCGCCAAGCTGCGCGCGGCACGGGAAGCGTTTCTCAAGAAGTTCGCCTAACACACTGGTTTCATGCCACAATTCGAAGCCCATCGCCGCGTTGCGCATACGCCGGAACAGATGTTCGCTCTGGTCGCCGATGTCGCATCCTATCCGCAATTCCTGCCGCTTTGCGAAGCGCTGACGGTTCGCTCGCGCAAGGAACGCGACGGACGCACCCTCCTCGTCGCCGACATGAGCATAGGCTACAAGGCGATCCGCGAGACTTTCACCACGCAGGTGCTGCTAAAGCCCGACGAGAAGGCCATCGACGTCAAATACATCGACGGTCCGTTCAAATATCTGAGCAATGCCTGGCGTTTCGAGCCGGCCGACGGCGGCTGCAATGTCTGCTTCTTCATCGACTACGAATTCAAGAGTCGTATTCTGGGTGCGGTGATGGGAGCGATGTTCGATCGCGCCTTCCGCATGTTTTCCGAGGCGTTCGAGAAGCGCGCCGACCTCATCTATGGCGCAGCGCCGGCCGCCTGATCCGCAGCGAGCGCGCGCAAGCCCAGTTCAAGCGCATGCCTGACCGTCTCCCGGCGGATGAAATTGCGGCCCTTGTCGTCAAACAACTGGCATTCGCTGACGACCGGCCGGCCGGTCAAGGCGATACCGAACCAGACCAGGCCGACGGGCTTTTCCGTCGAGCCGCCGCCAGGACCGGCAATGCCGGTGACGGCAAGGGTTAGCCCGGCGCGCGAATGGTCCAAGGCGCCGGCCGCCATCTCGACCGCCGTTTCCCGTGAGACCGCGCCGTGCGCCTCGAGCGTGGCGGCGGAAACGCCGAGCATCTCCGTCTTGGCCTCGTTGGAATAGGTGATGAAACCCCGGTCGACCACCGTCGATGAGCCGGCGATGTCGGTCAAGGCGGCGATGATCATGCCGCCGGTGCAGCTCTCGGCCGTCGCCAGCATGATGCCGCGCTGTTGGCAGGCTTGAAGCAGGGCATCTGCGAGATCGCTGTTGCTCATTCGGGGACATCACCTGGAAACACGACGCTGGCGGTGGCGATGGCGGCTATGCCTTCCTCGCGTCCGACAAAGCCGAGCTTTTCGTTGGTCGTCGCCTTGATCGAGATGCGGTCCCGGGAAATCGCCAGCATTGCCGAAAGGATTTCGGTCATTGCTTCGCGATGCGGGCCGACGCGCGGCGCCTCGCAGATCAGCGTGATGTCGGCGTTGGCGATACGCCCGCCGCGCGCGCGCACCAATCCTGCCGCATGCTCGACGAAGATCCGCGAGGCCACGCCTTTCCACTGCGGGTCCGATGGCGGGAAATGTGTGCCGATGTCGCCCGCACCACAAGTGGCGAGCAGCGCGTCGGTCAAGGCGTGCAGGCCGACATCGGCATCCGAATGGCCGGACAGTTTCTTGTCGTGCGCGATGGAGACGCCGCACAGGACGACATGGTCGCCGGGCTCAAAGGCATGTACGTCGTAGCCATTGCCGGTGCGGATATCCGGAAAACGCGGCCGTTCGCCGGAAAGCCGCTGATCCGCCATCGAGATATCCCTTGCCCAGGTGAGTTTGACATTGTCCGGCGAGCCGGGGACGATTTTCACCGGAATATTCGCCCATTCGGCAATCGCGGCATCGTCGGTGAAGTCCGCCTTGCCCAGATGATGGGCCTTTTCATGGGCGGCCAGGATCGGCCAGAACGGAAAGCCCTGCGGCGTTTGGGCGGCATGAAGCCCGTTCCTGGAAACCGTCTCGCCGATCATGCCGGCGGCCGATTCACGTTTCAGCGTGTCGGCGACGGGCAGGGCAGGCAGCGCTGCCTGGCGCTCGCCGATGGCGGCGACCGTGCGGTCTATCAATTCCGCGTCGACGAACGGGCGGACGGCGTCATGGACCAGAACCCGGCGCGGCGCATGGCCTCTCAGCGCAAGCAATCCGAGCCGGACGGAGTCCTGTCTGGACGCGCCACCGGTCACCGTGACCACCCGGTCGGCGTTGGCGCCGGCGGCGCTGCGAAAAAGTCCGCTGTCGTCGGCATGAATGGCGACGACGACAGGACCGATTCCCGGATGCGCCAGAAACACGTCCAATGTGCGCGCGATGACGGCACGGCCGCCGATCCTTTGGTATTGCTTCGGCCCGTCGGCCTGACCGGCGCGCGCGCCGCGGCCGGCGGCGACGATAACGACGGCAACCTTGTCGTCCGCAGCCAAAGCCTGCTTTTCGCTTGCGTCTGTCATGCCGAGACGCTTAGCGCATCATCCCAAAAAGTGGAATCGCTTTTCGGAAGAGATCATGCGCAGATGCAAAGTGCCAATAGCGTCCCCAACACGCACCGCACTTTGGCTAGTGCCAGCATTTTCCCAAATGCGCCTTAATGCGACGTCATTGCGCGTTGCACATTGCCGCCATTCTGGCTAGTGAATGTGCAGCTATTAAAAATGCTTGGTTTTTGTGCATGCTTGACCTGACCAAATTGGCATCTCCGCTGGATGTGGGTCGTGTGAGAATCCGCAATCGCGCTTTTCTCGCGCCCATGTCGGGCATAACAGATGAGCCCTTCCGGCAGCGTGCCTATGCGCATGGCGCCGGGTTGGTGGTGTCGGAGATGGTGGCGAGCGGCGAACTTGCCAGGGGCAGAGCCGGTTGCGGCCTGCGCATCCGCCATTCCGGGCTGCCGGTGCACATGGTCCAGCTTGCCGGCCGTGAGGCGGTGCATATGGCAGAGGGCGCCCGTATAGCCGCGGGCGAGGGCGCCGACATCATCGACATCAACATGGGCTGCCCGGCCAAGAAGGTGACGGGCGGCTATGCCGGTTCGGCGCTGATGCGCGATCTCGATCACGCTTTGTCGCTGATCGAGGCGGTGGTCGGCGCCGTCGAGGTGCCGGTCACGGTCAAGATGCGGCTCGGCTGGGACGAAAGCGCGCTCAATGCGCCTGTTCTGGCGCGCCGCGCCGAGCAGGCGGGAGTTCAGATGGTGACGGTGCATGGCCGCACGCGCTGTCAGTTCTACCAGGGCAAGGCCGACTGGCGCGCCATCGCACGCATAAAGCAGGCTGTTTCGATCCCGGTCATTGCCAATGGCGACGTCAGCTCGCCGGCGGAGGCAGCAATGATCCTCGACCAGTCGGGCGCCGACGCGGTGATGATCGGCCGCGCCCATTATGGCGCGCCCTGGACGGCAGGCAGCATCGCGGCAGCCGCGGCAAAAGAGATGACGCCCGGTGTGCCGGAAAGCCCGCAAGCGCTGGCCGAATACGTCGTTGCCCACTATCAGGACATGCTGTCGCTCTACGGCATCGAAAGCGGCGTGCGCCAGGCGCGCAAGCATCTTGGCTGGTATCTCGACCGCCACGCCGCTGGCGTCGTTGATGAGCAGCGAAAGGCCATCCTTACCTGCTTCGAGCCCGTCCGCGTCATTGCCGCGTTGCGCGAGGTGTTTTCAAGCGCTGCCGAGGCGATGAACCTGCGGAGCGCAGCATGAATGCCACCGTTGCACAGAACATGGACATCGCGGACGCCGCACACATCGTGCTCAACACCATCCGCCGCCCGGTGATCATGCTCGATGCGGAAGGATTCATCACCTTCGCCAACGCCGATGCCGAGGATTTCTTCCGCTCGAGCGCGACCATGCTCGCCCGCAACACATTATCCAAGCTCATTCCCTTCGGCAGCCCGTTGCTGACGCTTGTCGACCAGGTGCGCGAGCGCCGGGCACCCGTCAACGAATACCGGGTCGACGTGTCGTCGCCGCGCCTCGGCATCGAGAAGGTCGTGGATCTCTATGTCGCGCCGGTGTCGGAATTCCCGGGCTCCGTCGTGGTGATGTTCCAGGAACGGTCGATGGCCGACAAGATCGACCGGCAGATGACGCACCGCGGTGCGGCACGCTCGGTGACCGGCCTTGCCGCGATGCTTGCCCACGAGATCAAGAACCCGCTATCCGGCATCCGGGGCGCCGCCCAACTGCTCGAACTGTCGGCTTCCGACGAGGATCGCGCGCTGACCCGGCTGATCACCGACGAGACCGACCGCATCGTCTCGCTCGTCGATCGCATGGAGGTGTTTTCCGACGAGCGGCCCGTCGATCGCTATCCGGTCAACATCCATATCGTGCTCGACCATGTGAAGGCGATTGCCAAGAACGGTTTTGCCAAGCGGATCAAGATATTGGAGGATTATGATCCATCATTGCCTCCGGTTTTCGCCAACCGCGACCAGCTCATCCAGGTGTTCCTCAACCTGGTCAAGAATGCGGCCGAGGCGATTGGCGGCGATCCGCAAGGCGAGATCACCCTGTCGACCGCGTTCCGGCCGGGCATCCGTGTTTCCGTTCCGGGATCGCAGGGCCGCGTGTCGCTGCCGCTGGAATTTTGCGTGCGCGACAACGGTTCTGGCGTCTCCGAAGATATCCTGCCGATCCTGTTCGACCCCTTCATCACCACCAAGCCGAACGGGTCGGGGCTTGGTCTGGCGCTGGTCGCGAAAATCGTTGGCGAGCATGGCGGCATCATCGAATGCGATTCGACGCCGCGCGCAACCACCTTCCGCATCCTGATGCCAGCCTGGAAAGAAACGCCGTTCGGCACAGACGACGATGGCGAAGGAGACCGCAAATGACGGTTCGCGGCAATATTCTCGTCGCCGACGACGATGCGGCCATCCGCACCGTCCTCAATCAGGCGCTTTCGCGCGTCGGCCATGAGGTGCGCGTGACGTCCAACGCCTCGACGCTGTGGCGCTGGGTGGCGGCGGGCGAGGGCGATCTCGTCATCACCGACGTGGTTATGCCCGACGAAAACGCCTTCGACATGCTGCCGCGCATCAAGAAGGCGCGACCGGAACTGCCCGTCATCGTCATGAGCGCCCAGAACACGTTCATGACCGCGATTCGCGCCTCCGAAACCGGCGCCTACGAATATCTGCCGAAACCGTTCGACCTGACCGAGCTTCTCAACATCGTCAACCGGGCGCTTTCCGAGCCCCGACGGCCGAAAATCGATGCGCGGGCGGACGAGCCGCCGGAAACGATGCCGCTGGTTGGCCGCTCGGCCGCCATGCAGGATATCTACCGCATGCTGGCGCGCATGATGCAGACCGACCTGACGGTGATGATTTCAGGCGAATCGGGCACCGGCAAGGAACTGGTCGCGCGCGCGCTGCACGAGTATGGCCGCCGCCGCGGCGGCCCCTTCGTCGCGATCAACATGGCTGCGATCCCGCGCGACCTGATCGAATCGGAACTGTTCGGGCACGAGAAAGGCGCCTTCACCGGCGCGCAGAACCGCTCCACCGGCCGTTTCGAGCAGGCCGAAGGCGGCACGCTCTTCCTTGACGAGATCGGCGACATGCCGATGGAGGCGCAGACCCGCCTGCTGCGTGTCCTGCAGCAGGGCGAATACACCACCGTCGGCGGCCGCACGCCGATCAAGACCGACGTGCGCATCGTCGCCGCCACCAACAAGGATCTGCGCACGCTGATCAATCAAGGGCTTTTCCGCGAGGATCTGTTCTATCGCCTGAATGTCGTGCCGCTAAGGCTGCCGGCGCTGCGCGAGCGGTCCGAGGACGTTCCGGATCTCGTCCGGCACTTCTTCAAGCTTGGCGCCAGCGAAGGCCTGCAGACCAAGCGCATTTCCACGGGCGGCATCGAGCTGATGAAGCGCTATCCGTGGCCGGGCAACGTGCGCGAGCTCGAAAATCTTGTCCGCAGACTTGCCGCGCTCTATTCGCAGGACGAGATTTCCGCCGAAGTCATCGAGGCGGAACTGAAGACCGGCGAGAGGCCGGTCGTCCCCGGCGGCGGCAATCTCATACCCGACGATCTGTCCATCGGCCAGGCGGTGGAGCATTTCCTGCAGCGCTATTTTGCTTCGTTCGCCGGCGACTTGCCGCCCGCCGGCCTCTATCAGCGTATCCTTTCTGAGGTCGAATATCCGCTGGTGCTTGCTTCGATGACGGCAACCCGCGGCAACCAGATCAAGGCTGCGGAGCTCCTCGGGCTCAATCGCAACACGCTGCGCAAGAAGATTCGCGAACTCGGCGTCAACGTCTACAAATCGACCAGGCAAGCTTAGAGCGCCGTTTTCTTTCAACAAATCGATCCCGAATTTCGGGCCGGTGTGACAGAGCGAAGCCTTTTCCGGGGGATCGAGCGCCGAAACAGTTCCGTCGAGGCCACACTTGTTGCATAATCGCCACAATGCGTTGCATACATCCGACGCAATCACTGGCTCTAGACGGCGACATGGCTCCACGGGCATCGAGACTGAGCGAAACGCTTTTCAGCGAACCCCGCACAAGTGACGGGCGCCGGCTGCTTGCGCTGCCGGGCGTGGTGGCAATTGCCGGTGCGCTGGTTACGGCGGCGATCTCCTTCGCCATCCTCGTCGGTGCCACGCCGATCACGCCGGACGAGAGCACAACGCTGGCGCTAATCGCCGTCAATGCGGCGTTCATCCTGTTCCTGATCGCGCTGGTTGGCCGCGAAGTACATCGTATCGTGATGGCGCGCCGGCGCGGCAAGGCGGCGTCGCGGCTGCATGTGCGGATCGTCGCGATGTTCGCGCTGGTCGCCGCGATTCCCGCCATCATGGTGGCGATCATCGCCTCGATCACGCTCGATATCGGTCTTGATCGCTGGTTCGAAATCCGCACCAAGACGATCGTCAATTCGTCGCTGTCGATAGCCGATGCCTATGTGCAGGA
Source organism: Mesorhizobium sp. WSM4844 (assembly GCF_055811775.1). Lineage (NCBI taxonomy): Bacteria > Pseudomonadati > Pseudomonadota > Alphaproteobacteria > Hyphomicrobiales > Phyllobacteriaceae > Mesorhizobium > Mesorhizobium sp. WSM4844. The sequence goes on from NZ_JBVVQB010000008.1 coordinate 143,780, forward strand.
GAACGCGCGCAACCTCCAGGGAACGACCCTGTCGATGGCTTACGATCTCGACGCCTCCCGCACGCTCTACGGCCTCGATCGAACCGGCTTCCTCGATCTGATGAACAAGGAAGCCGTTGGACGCTCGCTGGCCCATGCCGCACTGATCAGGTCCGACGGTTCGTTCGTCATGAGCGCCAAGACCGAAGCCGATTTTGCCATGCCGGAGCCGCCGGAAGGCGCCATGAGCGGTGCCGCTGACGGCAGGCCGGTGCTGATCGAGCCGAAGACGCGCAACATCATGGGCGCCATCGTCAAACTGCGCGAGATCGAAGGGCTCTATCTCTACACCATCCGGCTCGTCGATCCCGAGGTGATCAAGGCGCGGCAGATTGTCAGGTCCAACACCGACGAATATCGCGGCCTCGAAGACAGTCGCCGCACCTCGCAGGTGGCCTTTGCACTTCCCTATTTGTCGCTGACGCTGATCATCATCCTGTCCGCCATCTGGACCGGCATCGCCGTGGCCGACCGCCTGGTGCGGCCGATCCGCCAGCTCATCGGCGCGGCCGACGAGGTCGCGACCGGCAATCTCGACGTTGCCGTGCCGGTTCGGCCCTCCGACGGCGACGTCGCCTCGCTCGGCGACACCTTCAACAAGATGCTGCTGGAACTGAAATCGCAGCGTAACGAGATTCTGTCCGCCAAGGATTTGATCGACGAGCGGCGGCGTTTTTCGGAAGCCGTGCTTGCCGGTGTCACCGCCGGCGTTATCGGCGTCGATCCGTATGGCATCGTCACCATCGTCAACCGGTCGGCCGAAACGATGCTGGCCATATCCGCCACCGCCGCACTCGGGCAAAATCTCTCCGCCGTGCTGCCGCATGTTGGCCGCGTCTTCGAGATCGGCCGCAAGTCGGGCAAGCCTGTCCATCGCGAACAGGTGACCTTCTATCGCGCCGGTGCGGAGCGCACCTTCAACGTGCAGATCACGGTCGAGGCCGGTGACGACGGTTCGGAGGAGAAATCCTATGTCGTGACGGTGGACGACATCACCGATCTGGTCCAGGCGCAGCGTTCCTCGGCCTGGGCGGATGTGGCGCGGCGCATCGCCCACGAGATCAAGAACCCGCTGACGCCGATCCAGCTTTCCGCCGAGCGCATCAAGCGCCGCTACGGCAAGGTCATCACCGAAGACCGCGAGGTTTTCGATCAGTGCACCGATACGATCATCAGGCAAGTGGAGGACATCGGCCGCATGGTCGACGAGTTCTCGGCTTTCGCACGCATGCCCAAGCCCGAAATGAAGGCCCTCGATTTGCGCGAATCGTTGCGCGAAGCCTCGTTCCTCGTCGAGGTGAGCCGCTCCGATATCACCTTCGAGCGCGTATTCGGCAACGAACCGCTCAAAGGCACGTTCGACAGCCGCCTGATGGCGCAGGCCTTTGGCAACGTCATCAAGAACGCAGCCGAGGCGATTGACGGACTTGATCAAAAGGACCGCTCGCACGGCATAATCCGGATTCAAGCCGGGCGCCAGAATGATACGATTCGCATCGATGTCATCGACAACGGCAAGGGCTTGCCGCGCGAGAACCGCCAGCGATTGCTCGAGCCTTACATGACGACACGCGAGAAGGGCACCGGGCTCGGCCTCGCTATCGTCAAGAAGATAGTGGAGGACCATGGCGGCCGGCTCGAATTGCATGACGCGCCGGCGGATTTCCACGACGGGCGAGGCGCGATGATCAGCATCATCCTGCCACTCGCCGCCACTGTGCCGTCGCGCGGCGAAGGCAGGACAGAACCCGAAAGAGAAACTGAAAAGGTCGGTAATGGCGTCTGACATTCTCATCGTCGATGACGAGGAAGACATCCGCGAGCTTGTCGCCGGTATCCTGAGCGACGAAGGTCACGAAACCCGCACGGCATTCGACGCCGACAGCGCCCTGGCGGCGATCGCCGACCGGGCGCCGAGGCTGATTTTCCTCGACATCTGGCTGCAAGGCTCACGCCTGGACGGACTGGCGCTGCTGGACGAGATCAAGACGATGCATCCGAGCCTGCCGGTGGTGATGATCTCGGGCCACGGCAACATCGAGACGGCGGTCTCGGCCATCCGCCGCGGCGCCTATGACTTCATCGAAAAACCGTTCAAGGCCGACAGGCTGATCCTCATCGCCGAACGTGCCATTGAAACCTCGAAGCTGAGACGCGAGGTTTCGGATCTCAAGCTGCGCAGCGGCGAAACCTTCGACCTGATCGGCATGTCGTCGGCGATGAGCCAGTTGCGCCAGACCATCGAGCGCGTCGCGCCGACCAACAGCCGCGTCATGATCATCGGCCCCTCCGGCTCGGGTAAGGAACTCGCGGCACGCGCCATCCACACGCTGTCGGCGCGCAAGGGCGCCCCGTTTGTCACGCTGAGCGCCGCCAACATCACGCCCGAACGCATGGAGGTCGAGCTGTTCGGTACCGAATCAAACGGTGTCGAACGCAAGGTCGGCGCGCTTGAGGAAGCCCATCGCGGCATTCTCTACATCGACGAAGTGGCCGACATGCCGCGCGAAACGCAAAACAAGATCTTGCGCGTGCTGGTCGAGCAGCAGTTCGAGCGGGTAGGGGGCACCAAACGGGTCAAGGTCGATGTCCGCATCATTTCGTCGACGTCGCAGAACCTGGAGGCGATGATCGCCGACGGTCGTTTCCGCGAGGATCTCTATCACCGCCTGGCGGTGGTTCCGGTCATGGTGCCGGGATTGGCCGAGCGGCGTGAGGACATCCCCTATCTTGTCGACAATTTCATGAAGCAGATCGCCCGCCAGGCCGGAATCCGGCCGCGGCGCATCGGCGACGACGCGCTGGCGGTGCTGCAGGCGCACAACTGGCCAGGCAACGTTCGCCAGTTGCGCAACAACGTCGAGCGGTTGATGATCCTGGCGCGCGGCGACGATATCGACGCACCGATCACCGCCGATCTCTTGCCTGCCGAGATCGGCGATGTCATGCCGCGCACGCCAAACCAATCCGATCAGCACATCATGGCGCTGCCGTTGCGTGAAGCGCGCGAACAGTTCGAGAAGGACTATCTGATCGCCCAGATCAACCGTTTTGGCGGCAACATCTCGAAAACGGCCGAGTTCATCGGCATGGAGCGCTCGGCGCTTCACCGAAAGCTGAAATCGCTGGGCGTCTGATAGCCAATCCGGTCGTGGCCTACGCAATTATCGATTACGGCGGCGGCGGAATCGCATAAGAAACGCTGCCGCGCGTCTTTTGGGACGCGCAACGACGCTGTAGCATTTTGTTTTTTTGCGCATGCTCCTTCCCGAAAATAAAGTCCGATTTTCGGGGTCATGCGCTGACTTCTTCAGGGGTGACCCATGCCGCGCATTACCTATGTGAACGGGCGCTATGTCGCTCACGCCGACGCTTTCGTGCATATCGAGGACCGTGGCTATCAGTTCGCCGACGGTGTCTACGAGGTCTGCGAGGTGGCGCGCGGCTTCATCGTCGATATGCCTCGCCATCTCGGACGGCTGAACCGCTCGCTGACCGAATTGTCGATCGACTGGCCGGTCACGCCGGGCGTGTTGCCGATCATCCTGCGCGAGGTGGTCCGCCGCAACCATGTCGCCGATGGCCTGGTCTATCTTCAGGTGACGCGCGGTGTCGCCAGCCGTGATTTTGCTTTCCCGGCAGGCACGAAGCCGTCGCTGGTGGTTACCGCCAGGAAAGCCGACCCCGCTGCTGCCGCCAGGAGGGCCGAAAGCGGAATCAAGGTCATCACCGTGCCGGAGAACCGTTGGGACCGGGTCGACATCAAGTCGGTCGGCCTGCTGCCAAATGTGCTCGCCAAGCAGAAGGCCAAGGAAGCCGGCGCCCAGGAAGCCTGGTTCGTCGATGCCGACGGCACCGTCAAGGAAGGTGGGTCGTCGAACGCCTGGATCATCACCAGGGAAGGCGTGCTGGTGACGCGTCCGGCCGAGCACGGCATCCTGCGCGGCATCACCCGCACCACGCTGTTCGACGTGGCCGCCAAGCTCGGCCTGAAGATCGAGGAGCGGGGCTTTTCGGTCGCCGAAGCCAAGGCCGCGCGCGAGGTTTTCATCAGCTCCGCGACCACAATCGCCATGCCGATCGTGGCGATCGACGGTGCTCCGGTCGCCAACGGCCATCCGGGCTCGATAACACTTTCCTTGCGGCACGCCTTTTTTGACGTTGCGGAAAAAAGTCTAGCCTGATAACCGCACAGGTGGAATGAACATCAATATATCTCGTTCTGCTTGTCGTTATTGACGGCAAGACGGTGTTTGCGCGCTTGACATGTGCCAGTTAATTTGGCGCATTGGCCTGCAAACCGAAGGGGATCGGCGAAAGACAAGAACAATGGCGGAACGATCGCAAAATCTTCAGGACCTGTTCCTGAATTCAGTTCGCAAAAGCAAAAACCCACTCACCATCTTCCTCATCAACGGCGTGAAGCTGACCGGCGTGGTCACTTCCTTCGACAATTTCTGTGTTCTGCTGCGTCGAGACGGCCACTCCCAGCTCGTCTACAAGCACGCCATTTCCACGATCATGCCGAGCCAGCCGGTTCAGATGTTCGATGGCGAGGAAAGCCAGGGCGCCTGATTGGCACGTAAGAAAGACGCGGATCGCAGCGTTCGCGAAAAACCAGCATATCAGACGGGGGCGGAGACCGAAGGCCCGACCCGCGCCGTGGTCATCGTGCCGGTGCTTACCCGCCAGCCGCGCGGCGACGAAGACACCAATCGCCCGCGCCTGACGCGTTCTGCCGAGGCCCGCCACGACGAGGCGGTCGGCCTTGCCCAAGCCATAAACCTCGACCCGATCCATACCGCTGTTGTGACCGTCAACGATCCCCGGCCTGCAACCCTGCTCGGCAGCGGCAAGGTCGCGGAGTTCGCCGAGATCGTCAAAGAGGGCCGTGCCGAACTGGTCATTGTCGACCATCCGCTGACGCCGGTTCAGCAGCGCAACCTGGAGAAGGAATTGAACGCCAAGGTGCTGGATCGCACCGGCCTGATCCTGGAAATTTTCGGCGAGCGCGCGCGGACCAAGGAAGGCACGCTGCAGGTCGATCTGGCGCACCTCAACTATCAGAAGGGCCGGCTGGTGCGAAGCTGGACTCACCTCGAGCGCCAACGCGGCGGTGCCGGTTTCCTCGGCGGCCCTGGCGAAACGCAGATCGAGTCGGACCGCCGTGTCCTGCAGGACAAGATCAACAAGCTCAAGCACGAGCTGGAAACAGTGCGACGCACCCGTGACCTGCACCGCGCCAAGCGCAAGAAGGTGCCGTTCCCGGTCGTGGCCATTGTCGGCTATACCAACGCCGGCAAGTCGACGCTGTTCAACAGGCTGACCGGAGCTGGGGTGCTGGCCGAGGACATGCTGTTCGCCACGCTCGACCCGACACTGCGTCGGGTGCGGCTGCCGCACGGCACGCCGGTCATCCTTTCGGACACGGTCGGTTTCATTTCGGACCTGCCGACGCATCTGATCGCGGCCTTCCGGGCAACGCTCGAAGAGGTGGTCGAGGCCGATCTCGTCATCCATTTGCGCGATATTTCGGATCCCGACACGGCCGCCCAGGCCGAGGATGTCGAGCGCATCCTCGCCGATCTCGGCGTCGATGCCGGCGACGGCAGGCGCGTCATCGAAGTGTGGAACAAGATCGACCGGCTCGATGCGGGCAACCGGGAGCGGTTGCTCGCCGACGGCATCGACGGCAGCAAGGCACCGCCGATTGCCATATCGGCCGCCACCGGCGAGGGCATCGATGTGCTGAAGGCGATCATCGAGACACGAGTTTCAGGCGAACTGGAAACGCAGACCGTCACGCTCAAGCCTGACCAGCTTGGGTTCGTCGACTGGCTCTACCGCAATGGCGACGTGGTCTCGCGCACCGACAATGAAGATGGCGGTATAACCGTGTCGCTCAAAGCGACGCGAAGCGCACACGAAGAGATAGAAACCAGATTGCACCGTAAAAACAACGGATAATTTCTGTTACTTCGCGCTTTTAGCTTGCTGCCAAAGCGCCTCCATCTCGTCGAGCGTCGCCTTTTCCAGGGTGTTTCCGGACCTTTCCAGCGCGTGCTCGACATAGTGGAACCGCGACCGGAATTTCTCGTTGGTGCCGCTGAGCGCCGCTTCGGAATCAACCTTGAGATGACGCCCGAGATTGACGACGGCAAACAGCATGTCGCCGAACTCGTCCTTGATCGAAGCCGTATCGCCCTTGGCAAGGGCCTGGCGCAACTCGCCGATCTCTTCCTCGATCTTGTCGAGGATTGGCGTGGCCTCGCTCCAGTCGAAGCCGACGCGGGCCGCTTTTTCCTGCAGCTTGAGCGCCCGCGTCAAAGCGGGCAGGGCGACCGGTACGCTGTCCAGAAAACCCTTGCCATGATCCTCCGGATCGTGCCCGCGGGCGAGGCGGACATTTCGCTTTTCGGCTTTTTCCTCGGCCTTGATCTTCTCCCACATGCCCTTGGCCGTGCCGGCGCTGCGCGCCTCATCGTCGCCGAAGACATGCGGATGGCGGCGGATCATTTTTGTGGTGATGGCCTGGACCACGTCGCCAAAGGCGAATTCACCGGCCTCCTCGGCCATCTGCGCATGGTAGACGACCTGCAGCAGCAGGTCGCCGAGCTCGTCGCGCAGATCGTCCAGGTCGCCACGCGCGATGGCGTCCGCCACCTCGTAGGCTTCCTCGATCGTGTAGGGCGCGATGCTCGAGAAATCCTGCTCGACGTCCCACGGGCAGCCGGTTTCCGGCGCCCGCAGCGCCGCCATGATCTCGATCAGCCGAGAAATATCTTTCGAGGGTTTCATCGGTTGCATGCTAGCCTGCGTCCGACGGTGCAGCCAACGCCGTCGCAAGGCGAGGGGCGATTGTCCACAGCGCCGCTCAAAGTCTCAGTCGAGCACAGAGACGATCGCCTTGGCGAGCGCGTCCATGCCGTCCTCCGGCAGGCCGGCGACGTTGATGCGGCTGTCGCCGACCATATAGACGCCGTGCTCGGCGCGCAGCCGCTCGACCTGCGCTTCGGACAGGCCAAGCCGGGAAAACATGCCGCGATGGCTGGCGACGAAATCGAAGCGATCGGAATTGGACTGCCGCCGCAGCGCTTCGGCGAATTGCACCCGAAGCCGCAGCATGCGCAGGCGCATCTCCTCGAGCTCCGCTTCCCAGTCGGCGCGCAGCGTGGCGTCTTCAAGCACGATGCGCACCGCGGCCGCGCCGTGGTCCGGCGGCATCGAGTACATGGCGCGCGCCGCCGACAGCATCTGGCTCATTGCGACATCCGCCTGCGCGCTGTCTTTTGCCAGGATCATCGCCGCGCCGACGCGTTCACGATACACGGCAAAGTTCTTCGAGCAGCTCGAGGCAACCACCATTTCCGGGACTTTTGCTGCCAGCAGGCGCAAGCCGGCGGCGTCAGCGTCAAGGCCCTCGCCAAACCCCTGATAGGCAATGTCGACAAAGGGCAGCAGGCCGCGCTCGACGACGAGGTCTGCTATTTCAGCCCACTGCGCGGTGTCCAGATTGGCGCCTGTCGGATTGTGGCAACAACCATGCAGCAGCACCACGTCGCCGCTCCTGGCGGTCGCCAGCGCGCTCATCATGTCGGCGAAGCGAACAGCACCTGAGGCTGCGTCGAAGTAGGGATATTCGCGTATCTGCAAGCCGGCGGCGCGCATCACCGGCATGTGGTTCGGCCAGGTCGGGTCCGACAGCCAGATCGTCGCGTCGGATCGCGTCCTCTTGAGCAGTTCCGCCACCAGCCGCAGCGCGCCCGAGCCGCCGGGCGCCTGCGCCGCACGGATGCGCGTCAGCTCGGCCGCGGGGCCAAAAACCAGCCTCGCCATCGCCGTGTTGAAGCCGGTATCGCCGGCAAGGCCGAGATAGGTCTTGGTATCCTGGCTCTGCAGCAATCGCTTTTCGGCTTCGCGCACGGCGCGCATCACCGGCGTCTTACCATCGCGATCCTTGTAGACACCAACGCCGAGGTCGACCTTGCCGGGGCGGGGATCGGAACGATAGAGGCCGATCAAGGCGAGGATCTTGTCGGCTGGGGCAGGCTGGAGGTCTTCGAACATCGGCGCGGTTTCCGTTGGCGGCGGAGTGATACGCAAATCGGCTGTGCTGCGCCAGCGGTTTTCAGTTGCGCCAGGCGGAAAACCGCCAACCGGGCGACTGGACACAGCAATCCAAAGCGTGGCCTGGAGGCGAGGCTCGCACCGTCGAAAGGCCTTGATCGCACGGCGCGTCGCGCCGTTCTATCATGCCGGTTTGAGAGCAGCAGACGGCAAGGCGGCTCCAGATTGCCGCTTCTTGCCGCCCCAACCGATCCGCGGCAACCATTCGAGGTAGTAGGCGAAGCCGAACTGCAGCGCGATGCCTGTCGAGATCAGGATCGCGTCGTAGAGGACGCCGCCTGGGCTGACGACCTTCATGACCTGCGCGATCATGGCGAGGATCGTTCCGGCGATGAAGACCGGCAGCGAATGCTTGCCGAGAACCGCGAGCGGGTGTCCGGGCCTCGTCTTCGCCAGGTTGGAAAGCGCCGGGATTGCCACGATCAGATAGGCGATCGCCAGAATGTGCATGAGGCGCGACAGCGACAGGAACGTCTTGTCGAAGCCGGTCAGCACGGTAGGCAGGCCAGAGGCCGTCTCGATGCCCCACAGCGGCAGCCGCACCCAGATCAGCGCGCCGACCAGATACAGGACGGCCGCGCTCGCCATCATCCAGTTGAAGCGGATTTCGCCGCCGCGCTTGATATGCAGCATGCCGGCGATGCCGATGACGAAAAGAAACTGCCAGGAGAGCGGGTTCAGGAACCAGAAGCCGTCGCCGGGGAAATTTGAAGGCGCGATCTGGAAAACGCCGACGATGAGCCAGAGAAGAGCGGACGCAGCGAGCATCAGGCGCAGGCTGAAAGTGCCGATCCACAGGAAAACCGGCATCATCAGAAGTACGACGGCATACATGGAAAGAATGTTGTTATAGCCGATCTGATGCCCGAGCGCCGCGATGCCGAGCAGCGCTTCCGGCGTGTCCTCGATGATCATCTGGATGTTGATCAGCTTCAAAAGATCGGGCCGCGAGAAATGCAATGCAGCCGCCGAGAAGATCGCCAGCGTCGCGACAGTGGTCATGACGTGGGTGACATAGAGGACACCGGCACGCCGCCAGGCCTTCAGGGTGATGAGCAACCGATTCCCCGGCTGGAACTTCAGTCCGTAGGCGAGCCCAACGGCAATCCCCGAAATCAGCACGAATGCTTCGGCCGAATCGGAAAAGCCGAAATTCTTGTGCGTGACATACTCGAAGATCGTACCCGGCACGTGGTTGACGAAGATCGTCAGCAGCGCTAGCGCGCGGAAGACATCGATGCGGGTATCCCGCTGGGCTGGCACATTGCCTGTCATGTCGGGGCTTGTCATGTCGGGTCGATAATTCGTTGAACAAAAGCGGGCCCAAAGCGCCGTCGGCGAAGGGAAGATTCGGCGGTGAATGTTTCCTGCCTATAACTCGCAAGTGCCCCGAAAAAGATGACACTTTCGCGATTTTTCGCGTCACAAATTAATTCAGGGATAAACATCGAAATCCCCGGTGGCGCTAAAACCGCGCGGCGAATTGAGGCGGCTGCGGGGAGGGCGGCTCGTTCCCGGACAAGAAATCGTACGCGCGCTGGTGGCTTTGTGCCGGCTGTGCCTGACATCCCGGATCGCAAAAAACTCAAAGAGCGGGATTAAAAGCCTGCCATGCTCCGTAAACAGGACGTGAGAGGGTCGATGCCACGCTTCGATATCGTAGGACAGCTTGGTTCTTTGCGCCGCTACGCGCGTTCTCTGACGCGCGACAGCGCGGAAGCAGAGGATCTTGTGCATGACGCGCTGGTGCGTGCCTATGAGCGGCGCGGCACCTTTCGATCCGGCGGAAACTTGCGCGCATGGCTGCTGTCGATCGTCCACAACGCTTTCGTTGACGGCTTGCGGTCCCGCAAATCCGAAGCGGCGCGGGTCGAGCAGGCCGGATATCTTGCCGACGCCAGTATGCAGGCACCCCAGGAGCATTCCGTCCGCCTGGCACAGGTACGCGAAGCTTTTTTCAAATTGCCGGATGAGCAGCGTTCGGCGCTGCATCTCGTCGCCATCGAGGGACTTACCTACAGCCAGGCGGCCGAGGCCAGCGGCGTGCCGCTGGGAACGCTGATGTCGCGCATCGGCAGGGCGCGCGCAGCGCTTCGCGAGATGGAGGACAAATTGCCGGCACATGCGAAAAGCCACCTCAAGATCGTGGGAGGCCCGTGATGTCCATGATGAGCGAACTGCGCGACCCGGTGACCGATGCCGACCTCGACGCCTATGTCGACGACCAGCTGGACGTTGCCCGCCGCATTGAGGTCGAGGCGTTCCTTTCCGCCCGTCCGGAGGCTGCCGCCCGCGTCATGTCCGACCTCAGGACGCGCGACGAACTGCGCGTGGCGCTTGCCGGATGCAAGGGCATGGCGCGGCCGGCGACGGCTGATGCGGCACGGCGGCTGGAACGGGGACTGGCTCGAGGGCGCGCCTTGCGCACGTTGCAGCGGGCTGCGGCGGTCGCAGTACTGGTGGCTGCGGGCTGGTTGGCCAACGGGATCGTCGGGCCGATATCGGTGACGAAAGTCGTCGCCTCGACCCAGCCGCCTGTCTATCTGGAGGAGGCGATCCGGGCACACAGGACGACGATCCTACGCGAGGCGATGTCATCCCAGCCCGAAGCGCCGGATTACGATGCGGACGAAATCCGCGCCGCCACGGCGATCGTCATGCCGTCGCTGCCGAAGGACTGGAAAGTCCGTGACGTCCAGATCTATCCATCGCAGTTCGGCCCGAGCGTCGAGATGGCTGTCGAAACAACAGACCTCGGACTGGTTTCGCTGTTCGCGATCAGGCCCGGAACGTTCGACGTGGTCCAGCCGACCGTCGCCCCGTCGGGCGAAATTTCCTCGGCCTATTTCCAGATCGGCGAAGTTGCTTACGCAGTCGTCGCCCGAAGCGGTGTCAGCGATCTCGATCGCACCGCAGAAACGCTCGCCAACACGCTTTACTGACCTTCACAAAGGAGAACCCACATGAACACCCCCAATCTAGGATACCGCACCGGCGTCGGAGCCCAAACCGGCGCCGTCTATGACGAAGGCCTGCGCCAGCACATGCTGCGCGTTTACAACTACATGGGAGTTGGCCTCGTCGTTACCGGCGTGATCGCCTTCGTCGTGGCTTCGACGCCAGCCCTCTACGTGCCGATCTTTTCCACTCCGTTGAAGTGGGTGGTGATGCTGGCACCGCTCGCCTTCGTGCTGCTGTTCTCGTTCCGGATGCAGACGATGTCCGCGGCCGGCGCTCAGGCGATGTTCTGGGCATTCTGTGCGGTCATGGGCCTGTCGCTGGCGTCCGTGTTCCTGGTGTTCACCGGGACCAGCATCGCGCGCACCTTCTTCATCGCCGCCACCATGTTCGGCGCGACCAGCCTTTACGGCTACACGACCAAACGCGACCTGACCCAGTTCTCGTCCTTCCTGATCATGGGGCTGATCGGCGTGGTGATCGCCAGCATCGTCAACATCTTCCTCGGCTCGACCGCGCTCCAGTTCGCCATCTCGGTGATCGGCATCGCCGTGTTCATCGGTCTCACCGCCTGGGATACCCAGACGATCAAGGAGCAATTTGCTGAAAACTTCGGTGCGGAATCGCAGCAGAAGCTCGCCGTCTTCGGTGCATTCTCGCTCTATTTGAATTTTATCAACATCTTCCAGCTGCTGTTGAACTTCACCGGCGAGCGCGAATAGCCGCGTCAAATCCATGCATGTCGCGGCAGCGGCTTTGGAGCAGCGACATGCATGAACAGAGACTTGAAGCGCGTCGCGAAAATCTCTCGGAACGCGGCGCGCCTGGATATCGGAGTTGCTTGCCATGGACAGGAACGACCAGCAGGCGATCGGCACTCTTTCGAGAAACTTGCCAATGTCGAGCGGCAGACGCCGCCGCGCGACGCCGAAACGGAACGCTTCATCAACGATCAGATTGCCCGGCAGCCCGGCGCCCCATACTACATGGCGCCGGGGAGGGTAGGAGGCACGGCAATCGAGGAAAAGGTCGGGCTGATACGGGCCTGTCGCTGAGTGGCTGCATCGGGCGAAGCTGGCTGGTAGGAGACCGGGCATCCATGGTGGCGATACGATTGCGATCCAGCCGACGAAGCAAGCCGCTGTGACCACTGTGTCTTCGAGGTGCCCAAGGCGAACTCTGCCAACCTCAGGAGCTGCACGTCAGAGGTGCCCGCCGGCGCGAAGATGTGGTGCGCATCCCGCAGCAATCTTTCGATGGGCCGGTCGGCGAACAATCCACAGGCGGCATGCACCTCCATGGCATTGCGGGCCGAATCCAAGGCGTACTCGACGTTGATCAGCTTGGCATTTATCAGTTCAGGGTCACACGGCACGGCGCGGTCCAGCATATGCACTGCGTGATAGGCGGCGAGCCGGGCGGTCATCAGCCGCGACTGCATCTGGCCGAGTTTCTGCTTAATGGTCGGAAGTTCGCAAAGAGGGCTGCCGTAACGGTGCTGCTGCGCGGCAAATGCCACGGTCTCGTCGACAAGCGCATGGTGGATTCCGAGCGCGACGGCGGTCAGGTTGGGCCTCCCGTAGAGGATGCTGGAAGAGTAGGCCACAGCCAAGCCGTCGCCCTCCTTGCCGAGCAGGTTTTCAGCGGGGACCCGGCAGTTGTCGAAGGCAAGTTCCCCAAAACCGAAGCCGTGCAAGCCCATCGCCGGCTTCAGTGCGGCGCGTGAGAGGCCGGGGCGATCCGCCTCTACGAGGAACGCGGACAGACCCTTCGAGCCGCCTCCGGTCCGGACGATCACCCCATGCAGATCGCCGACATGGCTATTGCCGACATACGTCTTGTGGCCGTTGAGGATATAGCCGTCGCCGTCGCGCTCTGCGTTGGACGCCTACGCTAAGCCGATCGACGCAAAAATCAGAGAGGCTTTCCGTCGGTTCACGCTGAGAATTCCACCCATCAGAAAGTCGCATAAGATAGATTATGGAACTGATGTGCGTTGTAATTGCGTTGCTTTTCGGCCCAACCGCAGTTCCTCGTTTCCTTTGGAACCAGCGGAATAGCGTTGCGTCTCCTGCGACGCACACAAGTTCCTACGCCGCCTGTGGCACGCAGGCCTCGCAGATCGCCGCGACGTGCCGGTGGTCGGTGCCGCAGCAGCCGCCCAGGATGCGCATCGTCGGAAACGAGGCTGTCAGCCTGCTGTAGCGCCGCCCGAGATCGTCCGGGTCGCCCGCGTCGAGCGTTTCCGATTCGTCCAGTTCGGCATGGCTTTTGGTTGAAGCGTTCGCCTTCACGCCATAGACGCGATCGAGCCAGCGCTCGCCCTTGTTCAGCGCCTGCATGAAATGCGTCGGATGGGCGCAGTTGATCATATAGTAGGCCGGCGCACCGTCTGTCGCGTCGTCGACCCTGTCGATCGCCTCGCCGAGCGCCATGCCGGTCACCAGCTTGCCGTCCGTCTCCACGGTGAACGAGATCATGCACGGCATCTCATGTGCCTTGGCCGCCCGCGCCACGCCGATTGCCTCGTGGAAATTGGTGAGCGTATAGGCCGCAACCATGTCGGCCTCGGTCCGCGCGAAACTCTCGATCTGCGCCGCGTGATAGGCTTCCGCCTCGCTGGCGTCCATCTCGCCGGCTTTGTAGCCGTCGCCGCGCGGCCCGATCGCGCCGCTGATGACGCACGGCGTTTCGGCGGTCTCGAACTCATTGCGCAGGTCGAGAAGAAGCTCGATCGAGGCCTCGTTGACGGCCCGCAACGCTTCCGGCCCATAGCCGAGCAAGGTTCCCCAATCGGGGTTGGCTCGCCACGTCGGCGTGTCGAGGATGAAGCCGGTCCCGCTTCTGCGCGCAATGGTCAGATAACGGATAAAATATTCCCTCAGCTTCTGCCGGCCTTCAGGCGTTGCCATCAGCGTGAATGAAGCAAAGTGCGGAAGGTCGAGGCCTTCGTGAAAGATGAGGGACGTTTCCATGCCGCCATCGCTCAGGAATGTTCTGTTGGCGAGTTGCGGCAGATTCTGGCGGTACTTGGCCATGTTTGTCTCCAGTGGTAAGATGACACCGGTGCCGCCCTGATGGCGGCCGGTTCGCAATAGCCAGGTTTTAGCAGTACGTGCCGCCGGTGCGGTAGAAGGCTCGTGGTCCGGTACTCCACCGAAGCGGAAACCGCAGCAATTACAGACGGATAGCCGCGCTGGGCCGGTCATATTGCTATCGGTGCCGATGGTGGCGGGTGTGAAAACCATACCGCCGGTACAGTAGATCTAAGGGCATTCGGTCATGCGCAAAGGTGCGGAAACGCGCGAACGCATTCTGGAGATCGCCGAGGCCTCGGTGCTCGCCAAGGGGTTCGGCGCGACTTCCATCGAGGAGGTGATCGCCGAAGCCGGCATCACCAAGAGCGGCTTCTTCTATCATTTCAAGGACAAGAACGAACTCGCCCGCGCCTTGATGCTGCGCTACGTCGAGGAGAACGACCGCATCTTCGATGATGTGTTTCACCGCGGCCGGCAATTGTCCGATGATCCGTTGCAGTCGTTCCTGATCACGCTCAAGCTGCTTGCCGAGCTGATGGGTGACTTGCCGAACGGCCACCCCGGCTGCCTGATCGCGACGTTCACCTATCAGGAGCGCCTCTTTGACCGCACCGTTCGCGACATCGCCGCCGCCGCCGTCCGCTCCTGGAACGGGCGGTTTCGCGACGCGCTGAACGAGATCGCGGCCGTTTATCCTGCCCGCAAGGGCATGGACCTCGACGACGTCGCCATCATGTTCTCCTGTGTGATCGATGGCGGCATCATCATGTCGCGGGGGCTCGGCGACCCGCGTGTCCTCGAACGCCAGATCCTCGCCTTCCGCAACGTCGTAAAGATGTTGTTCGCGCCGGCGGCGCCCGAAATCATGCAGCCGCCCACCGCCGTCGCCGCCGAATAGAGTGCGCCGGGCGCTCGCCGCAGCCTTGAGACTGCGATAATCAGGCGCGTTCGATTCAGACTGCCAGCTTCGCCACGACAGCCTGCGCTGCCCTGATCATTGCCTGTGGCTCGGCGGCGAACACCGCGTCGTGCGCGCCGGCCGCTGCCCAAACACGATCGAAACCGAGCAGCGTTTCGTCGGCGAACGCCGGGATTGCAATCAGATGGCCGATCGGCGCCACGCCGCCGATTGCAAATCCAGTCTCGTCGCGGATCTGCCGCGGGTCGGCGCGCTTCAGCAGCTCGCCGGCCAGTGCGGCAGCCTTGCCCAGATCGAGCTGATTGGAGCCGGAAACCAGGAAGAGAAACAGCTTTCCGCTGGTTTGTCCCTGGAACACCAGGGATTTGACGATCTGGGCGACTGTGCAGCCGCATTGCGCGGCGGCTTCCTCGGCGGTGCGTGTCGAGGCGCCCATGCGCCTGATTTCGATGTCGAGGCCGGCATCGGCCGCTGCCCTGGTCACACGATCAACGCTCCCAGCCATGAAGAACCGAACCTATCATGCAGATTCATAAGGGATTTCGATCGTCATGCCGTCATAGGCCGGGTCGACGCCGGCCGGCGTCTCGGCCATCACCGCAGCGTAGTCGAGCGGCACATGCATATGCGTCAGTACGGCCTTTTTCGGCGCCAGTTTTTCGATCCAGCCGAGTGCCTGGCCGAGCGACAGATGGCTCGGATGCGGCCTGTATTGCAGCGCATCGATGACCAGCACGTCGAGATCGCGCAGCCGTTCGGCGGTGGCGTCGGGGAAATCACTGACATCGGGGCAATAGGCGAGGCCGCCGATGCGAAACCCAAGCGATATGATGTCGCCATGGATCTGCGGCAGCGG
The DNA here is from genome assembly GCF_055811775.1 of Mesorhizobium sp. WSM4844. Classification (NCBI taxonomy): domain Bacteria; kingdom Pseudomonadati; phylum Pseudomonadota; class Alphaproteobacteria; order Hyphomicrobiales; family Phyllobacteriaceae; genus Mesorhizobium; species Mesorhizobium sp. WSM4844. The sequence goes on from NZ_JBVVQB010000008.1 coordinate 159,717, forward strand.
CTCGAGGGTCAGGGCACCCCCCTCGCCTTCGATCACCACCGCCCTGGCATGGTCGATGATATGGGGCTCGACAATGGGCGGATAGGAACTGCCTAACGGTGTTTCGAAACAATAGCCGAATGCTTCCCGTAACCGCAGCATGGTCGGCTGGTCGGCGTGGATATCGATCCGATGACGCTGCTCGAGCACGAAGCCGCGCAAATCGTCGATGCCGTGGATGTGGTCGGCATGCGGATGCGTATAGACGACCGCATCTATGCGCCTGACTGAAGCCAGCAGCATCTGCGCGCGGAAATCCGGCCCGGTGTCGATGACGACTGTGGTCCTGTCGCCGTTTGCCGCGATCCGCTCGATGAGCGCTGCGGTGCGCATGCGCCGGTTCCTCGGATTGGCCGGATCGCAATTCCCCCAGTCGCCGGTGATGCGCGGCGTGCCCGGCGATGAGCCGCAGCCGAGAATGGTGAGGCGCAGCCGGTCGCTCATGCGTCAAACGCTCAGCGCGGTCGGGCGCGGCATCTTGCTGAACAGCCGGAAGAAATTGTCCGTGGTGACAGCGGCGATGTCAGCCTCGCTGACGCCGATCGTTTCGGCCAGCACCTTGGCCGTATGCGCGACATAGGCAGGCTCGTTGCGCTTGCCGCGAAACGGTACCGGCGCAAGGTACGGCGCGTCGGTTTCGACCAGCAGGCGGTCATGTGGCACATCGGCGGCGATGGCGCGCAGCTCGGCCGAATTCTTGAAAGTCACGATGCCGGAAAACGAAACATAACCGCCGAGCGCCACGCCGATCTCGGCCAGCCTGCGCCCTGACGAAAAACAGTGCAGGATGAACGGGAAGGCGCCCTTCCCTGTTTCCTCCTTGAGGATATCAGCCATGTCGCTGTCGGCATCACGCGCGTGGATGACCAGAGGCAGGCCCGTCTCGCGCGCTGCGGCGATGTGCGTGCGAAAGCCCTGCGCCTGCGCATCGCGCGGCGCATGATCGTAGAAATAGTCGAGCCCGGCCTCGCCGATCGCCACCACTTTGCGATGAGCGGACAGCCGGACAAGCGCCTCGACAGTCACGTCCAACTCCTCGGCGGCGTTGTGAGGATGGGTGCCGACAGAGCAATAGACTTCGTCGAAAGATTCAGCGATCTCAAGCACTTGTTGGAACCGCTTCACACGCGTCGAGATCGTCACCATGCGACCGATTCCAGCGGCCAAGGCGCGGGCGACGATGGCAGCCCGCTCCTCTGCGAAATCCGGAAAGTCGAGATGGCAGTGACTGTCGACCAACATCAGATGTTCGCGTCCGGTTGCTCGACGTAACGCGGAAACACGCCCTCCGGCGCGGGCAGAGTAATCCCCGATACCAGCGCATGGTCCGCGTGGACATGCACGAAATCGCGGCTGTCCGCCGGTACGGCCAGCAGGTCGAGCAGCTTGGCGGCCGATCCCGGAATGAAGGGCTGGCACAGCAGCGCCACGCGTCGGACGACTTCCGCGGTCGTCCACAGCACCGTTTCCATGCGCTCCGGATCGGTCTTTCTGAGCGCCCACGGTTCCTGCGAGGCGAAGTAGCGATCAGCCTCCGCCACGACGCCGAAGATCGCCGCCAGCGCCAGATGGATGCCCTGCTCCGCCATCATCTTGCGTGCAGTAGCAAGCGCCTCCACCGTCTGGTCGAGGATCGCCCTGTCGGCCTCCGCCAACTCGCTGCGTTTCGGCACTACGCCGCCGCAGTTCTTGGCGATCATCGACAGCGAGCGCTGCGCCAGATTGCCAAGGCCGTTGGCGAGGTCGGCATTGGTGCGGTTGACGATGGCGTCGTGGCTGTAGCTGCCGTCCTGGCCGAACGGCACTTCGCGCATGAAGAAATAGCGTACCTGGTCGAGACCGTAATGCTCGATCATCGCGAACGGATCGACGACATTGCCGACCGACTTCGACATTTTCTCGCCGCGGTTGAACAGAAAACCATGCGCGAATACGCGCTTCGGCAGTTCGATCCCTGCCGACAGCAGGAAGGCCGGCCAGTAGACGGCATGGAAGCGGACGATGTCCTTGCCGATGACGTGGACGTTCGCCGGCCAGAAGGACCATCTGTCATCGGCCGCATCCGGATAACCGGCAGCCGTGATGTAGTTGGTCAATGCATCGACCCAGACATACATCACATGCTTGTCGTCGCCCGGCACCGGCACGCCCCATTTGAACGTGGTGCGCGAGATCGACAGGTCCTTCAGCCCGGATTTGACGAAGCTGACGATTTCGTTGCGCCGCTCCGCCGGTCCGACAAATTCGGGGTTGCTCTCATAGAGCGCGAGCAACCTGTCCTGATAGGCGGAAAGGCGGAAGAAATAGCTCTCTTCCTCGGTCCACTCGACGGGCGAGCCGAGCGGTTCGCGACGCACGCCGTCGTCGCCGACCTTGGTTTCGGCCTCGTCGAAATAGGCTTCCTGCCGCACCGAATACCAGCCGCTATAGCGGTCGAGGTAAATGTCGCCATTTTCCGCCATGCGTGTCCAGATCGCCTGGCAGGCCTTGTAGTGGCGCTCTTCGGTGGTGCGGATGAAAACATCATTCGAACAGCCGGTCGCTTCAAGCATCGAGCGGAAGATCGCCGAATTGCGATCGGCAAGCGCTTTCGGCGTCAGGCCTTCGGCGTCCGCCGTCTGCTGCATCTTCAAACCGTGCTCGTCGGTTCCCGAGACGAAGAAGACGTCCTTGCCGTCGAGCCGCTGAAAGCGGGCCAGCGTGTCGCTGGCGATGACATTGTAGGCATGACCGATATGCGGCTTGCCGTTCGGATAGAAAATCGGCGTCGTGAGGTAGTATTTTTCGCGTGCCATGTGGATGAGCCGTCATGAATGTCTGAATGAAAGATGTCGGTGGATATCGCATCGAAACGGCGATTGCCATCCCGATGGGCCGTCACATTCGCATTGCAGAATTCAGGCGGTCGATCATGGTCAAGGCATGCTGCTTCTTGTCGAGATTGTAGGTGTCGGTCTCAGATATAGCGTTCAAAGCCTCGTGCCAAGTATCGGACAGCGTTTTGGCCCGCGCCAGATCGCCCGCCAGCGCGGCCTGGCTTGCGCCGGTCGAGAGCAGGTCGAGCGCACGGCGATTGAAAATATCGAACTGGATCGCCCGGTCGCGCCCGGCGACCGCCTCCGCGAGGCGATAGGCGCCGGCAACATCGCTCTTTGCCGCTGTCGCCAGGGCGTCGAGCGTCTCGGCGATTTCCAGCCCGCCATACTGCGTCAACAGTATTGCGGTGCGCGCGCTGCCCCCTGCCCGCTTGGCCAGTGCCGCGCGCGCCGCGGGATCGTCCGGAGGCGGTGGTTCGACGCTTTCCAAAACCGTCATCAGGCTCTCGGCATCGAGCGGCGTCAGCCGCACCATCTGGCAGCGTGAGCGGATGGTCGGCAGCAGGCTGCCCGGCGCATGGACGATGAGGATGAACAAGGTGCGTGCAGGTGGTTCTTCAAGATTCTTCAGCAAGGCGTTGGCCGCATTGGTATTCATGTCGTCGGCCGGGTCGACGATCACCACCCGGTAGCTGCCGTCATGCGAGGTCAGCGACAGGAAACGGCTGACCTTGCGGATCTCGTCGACGGTGACGACCGTCTTGAAGCTTTTCGTCTTGTCGTTCGGTGGGCGGGTCAGATGCAGCACCGAAGGATGCGCGCCGGTGGCGATCTGGCGAAACAGCGATGACGCCGGATCGGGAACGGCAAGCACATCCGGCGCCTGTTCGAACGCCGGATGCTTCAACAGATGATGCGCCAGATGAAAGGCGAGCGTCGCCTTACCGATGCCGACCGGCCCGACAAAGATCAGCGCATGCGGCAGCTTCCCGGAGCGATAGGCTGATGCCAGCATGTTCGCTGCCTGGTCATGTCCGACCAGGCGCGGCGTCTCGGATGGCTCCGGTACGCCATCAAGCGTGTCGTGCTGTTCTGGTGCGATCCGTTCGAAAATCATCCCGGCGCCTGCTTCCTGTGTCTCGGCGTCATCGTCTCCAGCGCCGCGAACACGGCGCCGGCGACGACATTCTCCACCGTGTCGGGGTCGGCGGAGGCGTCGACGACGATGCAGCGCTCGGGTTCTGCCGCGGCGATCGCCAGAAACGCTTCGCGGCGGCGCTGATGGATATCAAGCGTTTCCTTTTCGAAACGGTCGGCGCCGGCATCGGTGCCCCGCCGTACCGTGGCGCGCCGCAGTCCTTCGGCCGGGTCGAGATCAAAGATCAGCGTCATGTCGGGCACCATGCCGTTGATGGCGACCGTTTCCAGCGCGTCCATGAAGGCTGGATCGAGGCCGCCGGTGACGCCCTGGTAGACGCGCGAGGAGTCCATGAAGCGATCACAAAGCACGATCGAGCCGCGCTCGACCGCCGGCCGGATGACCTGCTCGACATGGTCGGAACGCGCGGCGGCAAACAGCAGCGCCTCCATTTTGGGGCCGAATGGCTCGGCAGCGCCGGAAAGCAGGACATGCCGGACCGCCTCTGCGCCTGGCGAGCCACCCGGCTCGCGCGTGACAATGACATCGTATTGCTTGGCGCGCATCTTGCCGGCCAGCCGCTCGATCTGCGTCGACTTGCCTGCCCCTTCTCCGCCTTCGAAGGTGATGAAGAATCCGCTCACCAAAGCCTTTGTCCATGCTGCGGGACCGTAATAGTCCCGACTTGAGAAAAGGTCCACGCCGCGGCTGCTAACGCAGCCAGCCGACCGCCAGTTCCTTGGCGGCATCGAGTGCGCGTTGCGGCAGCGAGCCGACGCCAACCGTTTCGGCCGCGAAAAGCGGCGTTTCCTGGCTCAGCGTGTCACCGATCCAGACCCGCAGCGCGCCCACCGGTTGCCCCTCCTCCACGGGGGCTGCAACCGGTCCCTCATAGACGATCCTGGCAGTCAGCTTGTCGCGGTTGGCGATCGGCAGGAAGATGACCACGGGCGCTTTTGCCTTCAGCGCCACGCCGGATTTCGCACCGCCGAACACCTGGGCCTCGCCGACCACTTCGTCCTTGGCGAAAATCTCGGTTTTCTCAAAGGAACGAAGGCCCCAGTCGAGCAGCTTTCGCGCTTCCTCGGCGCGCTCGCGGTCGCTTGCCAGGCCGCTCATTGCCGCAATGACCCGCCTGCCGCCTTGGCTGACCGAGCCGACGATGCCGAAGCCGGATGCATCGCTCCTGCCGATCGCCAGGCCGTCGGCGCCGATATCCATCGCCAGCAGCGGGTTGCGGTTCCTCTGGGTGATCTTGTTCCAGGTGAAATCCTTCTGGCCGTAATAGCGATAGAGGTCTGGGTACTCGCGCCAGATATGCAGGGCCAGGAGCGCAAGCTCTCGAACCGTTGTCTGCTGGCCGTCGGCCGGCAGGCCGGTTGCATTGACGAATGTCGATTTTTTGAGGCCAATCTGCCTTGCGCGCTCGGTCATCCCAGTCGCGAAATTCGCCTCCGATCCGGCAAAACCTTCGGCGATGATGATGCAGCCGTCATTGGCGGCCTGGACCGTCACGCCCTGGATCAGGTCTTCAAGCCGGATCGTCGACTTGAGCTGGGCAAACATCGTCGATGTCCCGGATGGCGCGCCGCCGGTGCGCCATGCGTTCTCACTCACCACGTATGTATCGTTAAGCGTCACGCGCCTCGATTTGATGGCGTTGAACACCACCTCCATCGTCATCAGCTTGGCCAGTGACGCCGGCTGAATCGGCCTGTCGGCATCCTTGGAAAACAGCACCGTTCCGGTTTCGGCATCGATCATGAAGGCCTGTGCGGCCTTGGTTTCGAAAAGCTGCGCCGCGGCCGGAGCCAGCGAAAGCAGCAGGAGGCCAAAACCCAGAAGCCCGGCGAGAGGCGCGGCGAAGCGAAATTTCATGAGAAGTTCGACCTGTCAGCCGGCATTTTTGGGGCAAGCTCTAGGCTATCAGGCTTTGTCCCGGCCGAGCAACCGCGCGATGGACAACCGGCCAAAACTTCAAGTTTTGCCGGTCAATTCCGAACCACGAGCGCGTCCGGCGCGCCATGCGACCATGCCGCCTGCAGCATGTCGTCCAGGCTGCCATGGCCGTCCGGATAGAGATTGACCGAATACCAGTCCTTGCCCTCGAATTCCGAGCGCTGGATTTCGGTGTTGCCGAAGCCGGAAAGCTGGGTTGCCACCTGCTGCGCCTCGGCGGCATCCTCGAACGAGCCCGCCGCGATATAGTCGGTGGGCGAAGCGGCCGAAGGAACTTGCCGCTTCCACGATTGCAGGATTTCGGCGGGCCCGGCGCCATCCAGCGCGGCAAAGACAGTGGAGGCGCGCTGCACGCGTTCGCTCGCATAAGACAGCGTCGCTACCCTGAACGGCGATTGCGGCAGATTGATCTGCGGCCGTTCCGGCACGATCGGCCCGAAATCGGGCAGCGTCACGCTGCCGGCGGCCGGCGTCTGCGCCGCCACGACCGGCTGTGCCGATGCGGAATTCGTCAACTTACCGGGAAAGGCAGCGGCGGGGGCCAACGCCGTGCTCGGCGATGGTCCGTTCATGGCGATCATGACGCCGGTGGGCAGGCCGTCCGACGGATCCGGCGCCCTGTTGCCGGGATGGTAAGAGGCCATCAGATAGTGTTCGTCTTTGCCGTGAAGCGGCGCCCGTCCGACATATTCAACCTTCACCTTGGCCGTGCCGATATTGGCATAGTCGAGCATTTCGGCGGCGCGCTTCGACACATCGATGATGCGCCCCTCATGGTAAGGACCGCGATCGTTGACGCGCACGATGACCGAGCTGCCGGTCTTCAGATTGGTGACCCGCGCATAGCTCGGCAGCGGCATTGTCGGATGCGCGCCGGTCAGATGTGTCATGTCGTAGACTTCGCCGTTGGCGGTCAGCCTGCCGTGGAAGGCTTCGCCATACCAGGAGGCGAGACCCTTCTTGGCGTAGCGCTTGTCTTCCTTCGGATAATACCACTTGCCGCGCACTTGATAGGGCTTGCCGAGCTGATCGCGTCCGCCGCCACGCTGCAGGCCCGACATCTTGAAGCTAACGCGCGGGCTGGCTTTTACGCCATATTCGGATTCGGCAAAATATTCCTTGGAGCGAGGCTTCTTGTTGACCATTGCCTTTGGCTGTGGCGGCGCCGCGCAAGCCGCCAGCAAGGCAGCCGACAGGGCACACAACGCGAAAGCGGAAGCGCGACGAAGACGCGGGCGCGTCGTGCTTGGCATTTTTCGATTGTCCCCTCTCAACAAAGGCGCCGCAACTTGACCGTCGGCAGGGCCAAAACCTACCCGACAATGCCAGCGACACCTTGATTCGCAATCCCTTGTGCACAGGAATTGTTTATCACCGTATTAACCGATTATGGTCGGAACCGGGCGAGATTGTGGCACAAGCCGTCCCGGCGATCGCTGTGAGAAATCACGGCGTTTCGAGCTTCGGCGCAGCGCTGCTCGTCCTGCTCAAGCCCCGCCGTCAAGCACCCGTGCCCTGCCCCTGGCAGGAACCGGCAACAGCCGGTTGACAGGACTTCGTTGGGCGCACTAGAGCAATGAAGAGCGAACGATCTCCGAGGCGTGCCCACAGGGTACGCGTTGAGATCAGGACGAGCATCCAGGTGGTTGAAAAATCACGATGGAGGGATGGCCGAGCGGTTTAAGGCACCGGTCTTGAAAACCGGCGTGGGTGCAAGCCCACCGTGGGTTCGAATCCCACTCCCTCCGCCATCTGCCGTTGAATTATCTAAGTGGGGTAGCTTACGCGATCAGGCTTGACGCTCTGCCCTGCCGCGCGATGCTGAGTACGGCTTGGGGGGATCATTTGCTTACCCGCGGTGGGGGGAACATGACTCCTGAGTTCTTTGGGAGTTGGCTGCTCCAAGTAGCCGTGATGCTTTGCGTCGTTGCGGGATTGGCAATGACCATCGTTGCGGTTCGCACTGGATGGAGCTCCATTGGTTTCGTGATGATCGGCTTTGCCAAGGCGAGGCCGACACGAGTACATGCTGTCATCGATGGTCGAGAAGATCCTGACCACGTATCTGCGGGAAAAGGGCTACCTGCCGAAGGGCGCAGCAGAATAGCTATGCTCGTCACCGTCAGCCGGGAGGAGTGTAGAGCGGCTCTCTGCATCGATGAACCAAGCACTGGCCATCGAGCGTCGGCACAAACCCTACCGCTGGGATTTCCGACCAGTCGCACGCATTGCTGTACCGGCGGACGTAGAGGGCATAGGTGTTCGGGCCGGTGGTCAGCACCGCCGAGCCATGGCTCTGGATTAGCGCCTGCGTCTGTTGGCAGGTCATGGCGCGGGCGTCCGGCCTGGCCTGGGCGAGGGTTGTGAAGGCAAGCATGACCGCTGCCGAGGTCAACGCAATCCGGCGAATGGACATGACGAGACTCCCATGATGAGCCATTTGGTTGACAAACTCGCATGTCGCAGGGCAGCTGTGCAATGGCGGCCTCCAAATCGGAATTTCCGGACTGGAGCAAACCGCCCGCCCCGTGCGAACCGACGGCGTGCCGCTGGAGCCCGCAACCGAGGACGCTCTCAACTCCATCGCGGCTGAAGTGAAAATTGGCCGGGCGGCCGCACACCGCCGGCATCGATGATGATCTGGGAGCGGTAGCCGTCGAATTTGGCTTCATGCATCCACTCATCGCCTTGGGGCGGCTTGGCGACCAAGGTAGGCATCATTGGCGGGAGAAACTTCAAATGCATGCATTGACTCGCAAAACCGCGATTTCAATTAGCATGCGCTTAATTAGTTCCAATTTTAACGAATCGTTGACCGCGCTGTCCCAGAATAGGACGGCGCGGTCAAACCCCAACCCGGGATTGCGCAGGCGGCTCCGCCGATCTAGCTCCCCCGCCTCACTGTCGGAGCCGCTTCCACACTCCTCTAGCATTACCAGCAAAGGTTGCATCTACTGTTACGTTATCGGAACTCCTTCGATTAGGCGGAGACGGCCACTCCCTCCGCCAAATGCACCCTGCCCCAACATTCTCCGGGTCGGTCTAAACGGCCCGCGAATCCCTTAGTTGGGAACTGCGGGCTTTCAAGGAAAGCTTGAAACCGCGGAGCCTAGCCCTTTGCCGTGGCGTCATTCGCAGCAGGATCTAAATTCGGCCGCTCGATCCCTTGCGTCTCAACATTGTAGACGCGAACGTGCCCTTCGAGGCCTTTGAACTGGCGAGTACCGAGGTCAACGATCGGCATGTTGCCAGGCAAATGGCGCGTCACGGAATAATCGACAAGGATTTGTCGATCTTCAGCGGACGAACACAGCCTCGATGCCAAGTTCACGACATTGCCAATTGCGGTGTAGTCAGCGCGGGCCTCATAGCCAATTCGACCCACCGTTGCCCACCCCATAGCGAGCCCCATGCCGAAGCCAATCTCATAACCACGCTGCCGCCACGCAGATTTGAGCTCTTGTGTGGAATCCTGCATGTCGACAGCCATTTTTACGGCATGAAGCGCCGGCTCTTCACATGGAACCGGGGCGTTGACGAGAATCATCAATCCATCCGCCGAAAAACTGGTCAGCGTCACCTCATACCGAGTGATGATCGCGCCGAGCGCCTCGTAGTACTCACGCAAGAGCTGCATGATGTCCTCAGGCTCAGCGTGCGCCGAAAATGCGGTGAAGCCACGCAAATCGCAAAAAACAGCGGCCACTTCCGCGCGCTGTCCGGCGAGCATTCTCTCGTCGCCAGCCTTTTCTACGAGCTCCGCCACCTGTGGTGCCAGGAAGCGCTTCAAACGCATCATTCGCTCATCGCGGTCCCGCGACATGGCGAGCTCCTCCGCCATTTGGTTGAACCGCGCAGCCAGCCGCTCAAGTTCGTCTCCAGTGACAATGTCGATCCGGTGATCGAACTGTCCGGCACTGATCTTGAGGGCGCCTTCTTTCAGCAATCGGATAGGCCCGCTCATCCGTCTGGCAAGCCAACAGGCGAGTACCGCCGCAAGGACTGTGGCGGCGAGGAACAACCCGCCGGTTCGCCACAATGAAGCGTACAGGGGTGCAAAAGCCTCTGCCTGCGACTGCTCGACAAATACCATCCAACCGGCCGCGGCAACGGGCGCGCCAGCGGTCACAACGCGTTCATTCTCGGCGTTGCGGCTTGCAATCGCAGTGCCGCCCGCGGCGGCGATCGCATCCCGCAATCCGCGCAGGGCCAAACCTGCTTTCTCGTCGGCGCCTTGCATCACTTTGCTGATCGCGGGGTGAGCGATGAGGTGGCCGGTCTCGTCGACGACAAGTGCCTGGCCGCTGCGGCCTACGCGGACTTCGGAAACGATGAGCCAGATAGCCTTCAGACTGATTTCGGCGATGATCGTGTTTTCTAGGACTGTATCGTCGTAATTCGCCATCGCGATGGTTGCCGACGGTTCGGAACCCTGGCGGTAGGCGACCGGGCCATACCAGACCTTCGCGGTCTTGGCGCCCACGACAGCGGGATCGCCCGAGCGGTCCGCCCCGCCTTCCGTCCTGTTTGAGCCAATGCGCGAGACGTGCAGCCGTTCTGCGCCGTCGCCGTCGACGAAACTGATGCTGAGAATTCCCGGGACCTGGTGCATCACACGCAGGAAAAGAAGCCGAAGCTGTTTCACGCTGGCATTGGCCGACACGTCCTCGGGGATCGTGGAGCCGAGCGGAATCTTGATGCCGTCAAGAAAGCTCTCAATTTGTCGGCCGCCGATGTTCCCTCGGACCGCAGCAGGGCACTGAGGATCGCACGCTGGTCGACATAGCTGAACCACCAGTTGCTGATGCCACCGGCAGCCATCGGAAAAATGGCCGCCGCGAACAAGACTAGAAAATACTTCTGAAATAGCGATCGACGCATGGAAGCGGCTTTGAGATTGGAGAAAGGTCTCCCACATGATGCGACCCGACCATAAGTCGCGACAGCTCAGTCCCAGAAAGGTAACCTAAATTCTTACGTCTTGGTATGGGCTGAGCCGTTCCCACTCATGGTCGAGTCTCGTGCCTTCCATGGGGCTTGGATGGACGTTTCCCTGATCGGGGAGAGTCGCGTATTCACCAGCCACGTGAGCACGCCCCCGAAGGCTCGCTAGGCCCAGCGACCTCCCCCCGCAACCAAAGCCGCTGGGCCGCCCCGCTCCGCTAGAGCGCGTCCTGTTTAATCTGGGTCGTATCCAGCTGCCTTGAAGTAGTTGGCGCATTCGGCTGGGGTGAAGCG